>JAXMGF010000013.1:0-43845 GCA_046347365.1 Acinetobacter sp.
CCAGACATCAACAACGTTGGTTTGATGGAAGACCGTGCAACATTACGTATTTCCTCTCAACATGTTGCGAACTGGTTACGTCACGGGATTGTAACACGCGAACAGGTTGAAGAAGTGTTGAAGCGCATGGCAGTGATTGTTGATCAGCAAAATGCCAATGATCCACTTTATACACCAATGGCACCTAAGTTTGATGGTATCGCATTCCAGGCAGCTTCTGACCTGATCTTCAAAGGCGCTGAGCAACCATCGGGTTATACAGAGCCATTGTTACATGCTGCACGTTTAAAACTTAAAGGTTATACAGGTGATTAATTTCTTCTAAACTGAAAAGCCTCCTCGGAGGCTTTTTTTATAACCTCGTTTTCTTAAAATATGTAAAATATTGCTTATCACAGTATTGTTAGTCATTTTATGTGCGTGAATTTCAAAATTTAATAAATGTTCTATCATTGAAACTAAAAAGCGTGATTTGCAATTTTTGAGTAAGCTAAATTAAACAGATTGTTGGTTTATTTTTTCAAAAATATCAATTAAAAAATATAGAAATTAAGATGTTAGCGCATAAAAAAGCAAAGCCGAGGCTTTGCTTTTTTATCAACAAAACTTAGATTTTGCTAATTAGATCATTAATTTGTTTCGCTTGTTCAGCTGCATTACCTGTATATGTTGCAGGTGTTAATTCAGCCAAACGTGCACGTTCGTCAGCAGGAACTTGTAATAACTCATCACCATTTACGAAGTTCACCATCATTTCACGTGTCATTGCTTGACCACGAGTCAATGCCTTTAATTTTTCGTATGGCTTTTCAACGTTATAACGACGCATAACGGTTTGGATTGGTTCAGCAAGAACTTCTTGTGCTTGGTCTAAATCTTCATTTAAACGTTTAGCATTGAGTTCAAGTTTACCAATACCTTTTAAGCAAGCATCAAAAGCAATCAAGCTTTGTGCAAAACCAACACCCATGTTACGAAGAACAGTTGAGTCAGTTAAGTCACGCTGCCAGCGAGAAACAGGAAGTTTTTCACCAAGATGACCCAATACCGCATTTGCGATACCTAAGTTACCTTCAGAATTTTCGAAGTCAATTGGGTTTACTTTATGAGGCATTGTTGAAGAACCAACTTCACCGTCTTTTAATTTTTGCTTGAAGTAACCAAGAGAGATATAGCCCCAAACATCACGGTTAAAGTCGATCAAGATCGTGTTATAACGACGTAATGCATCAAACAATTCAGCCATATAGTCATGTGGCTCAATTTGTGTGGTGTATGGGTTAAATGCTAAACCTAAAGATTCTACAAATGCTTGAGCATGTGCAGCCCAGTCAATTTCTGGGTAAGCAGATAGGTGAGCATTGTAGTTACCGACAGCACCATTGATTTTGCCAAGTAATTCGACATTTTCAAATTGCTTGATTTGGCGCGCTAAACGATAAGCAACGTTCGCCATCTCTTTACCCAATGTAGTCGGGCTTGCAGTTTGACCATGTGTACGAGACAACATTGGTTGTTCAGCATGTGTGATTGCCAAAGCAGAAATCGCATTGAGGATTTGTTTCATGCTTGAAACTAAAACTTCACGACCATTTTTAAGCATTAATGCATGAGACAAGTTGTTGATGTCTTCAGAGGTACATGCAAAGTGAATAAATTCGCCCGCATTTTGTAGCTCATCAATATTCGCAATTTTTTCTTTAAGGAAGTATTCAACCGCTTTTACATCATGGTTCGTCGTACGTTCAATTTCTTTAATACGATTCGCATCTTCTTCAGAAAAATTGGTTACGATCGCATCTAATGCTGCATTTGTTTCAGCAGAAAAAGCAGGAACTTCAATAATTTCTGCACGATTTGCAAGTGCTTGTAACCAACGCACTTCAACCGTAACACGAGCGTGGATTAAACCAAACTCAGACAAAAAAGGGCGTAACGCATCGCATTTGCTTGCATAACGTCCATCAAGTGGTGAGAGTGCGGTTAAAGCATTCATACAGATTCCTTAATTTTGGAATAAACATAAAAATAAATTCGTCTTAGCATCGGTTTATACCACCTGATACTGTAAACGAGCGAGAGCTTGAATATCTTGTAATAACTTACGTTTAGTAAAAATCATACTCCAAGAGCTACCACCGAGCTGCTTCCATAAATGTGCAAGTTGTAAGCCAGTAAATAAGCATGCACGAATACGGTTGGTATGATTGATGTCTTTAAATGCTTCGGCATTACCGCGAACTAAAATACGAGGATTGATTTGTCCTGCTGTTTCCACATAAGTTTGTGCAAGGTTGGCGATAATACTTGGATGCAAATAGTTGTTATCGAAAAATGAAAGCTGTTTTAATATTTTTTGCTGAGCTGCTTCGATAATTTTGACGTATTCAGGATTGCTATACACTTTCTTTTCTAATTGCAATAACGCCATTGCATAAGACATTGGGAGTTTAGCAGTCGACATTTTCGGAATACGAGATTTAGGCGCAGTATTAAAAGGTTGGGTTATACAACCTTCTAATGTTTTTAAACCAAGAGAGATATCTGCAAGTTGATTAAAAAAATCTAAAGTTTGAGTGGCATTATTGGTGGCTGGGCGAATATTAAGACTGGCTTTAATCAGTAGTTCAAAATAAAAATTACCGCTATCGCCAATACTTTGCTGACCCGCCATTGCGGTCATATGCGTGAGCTGAGTTGCTTGAAACACAGCAGCCAATGCCAAAGCACGATTTTGTCGAACATTCAACGCTTGGGCGTGCTGAAAGGGTAACTCCGCCATGCTTCGATTCCAATATCCTTAAATAAAATCTAGTTCAGGTGCATCAGTATGGTGAATCACACCACCGCCTAATACCTCTCCTGAGTAAAACACCACACTTTGCCCTGTAGTTACAGCTCTTTGTGGTTCATCAAACTCAACTCGAATGCCATTTTCTGTATCTTCATCCATGATAAATTGTACACGTTTGATCAGGCTGGCGATAACGGAGTTGCATCAGATCCTGTACTTGGGATGTCCTGTTCGACCACGATCAATCGACTCACTCAAAGCTCTGTGCTTTGCATGAGTGGTCTCATTATCCCTTGACCAATCACCAAGCGATTATTGGCGATATCTTTATGGAGTACAGACCATGCACCTTCTTGGCCGCACCTTTCATACCACCGATACCAATACCGCCGTGAGCGTACTGTTTATCGACGCTGATGTTCACCAGCTTCTTTACCTGACTCTAAAACAATTTTTCCAGCCAGCGCAGGTAAATGTTATTCAGAAATCGATAACGACGTTCACCAATAAAGCAGATACCCGTCGAATCTTTTTCTTGGCAGTTGCCAGATCTAACTCTTCTGCAATGCGACGAACTTCGGGTTTCTCAATTTCGCCAGGGGAATAAGGTCTTGTTAATTTTCACGACATGTGCCGCATGTAAGAAATAAGTCTGGTCTTTATTATTATCGACACCACGCAGTAATGGGGCATAGGTTCCACGTGAATTCTGCATGCTTGCACCACGACAGGCATAGTGACCTGTTGCAATAAAGTCTGCACCCAAAGTCATCGCATGATCGAGGAAGGCACGGAATTTAATTTCTTTATTACACAAGATATCTGGGTTTGGTGTGCGACATAGCATATTCAATAAAGTGTTCAAACACACGATCCCAATATTCCATGGCAAAGTTCGCAGTGTGCAGCTTGATACCAATTTTATCTGCAACGGCTTGCGCATCAGCTAAGTCTTCAAGTGCTGTGCAGTATTCCGTACCATCATCTTCCTCCCAGTTTTTCATGAAAAGACCTTCAACTTGATATCCTTGTTGAAGTAATAATGCGGCAGAAACAGAGGAGTCTACACCACCAGACATACCGACGATGACACGTTGTTGCATCTAATTAAGCATCCAAATGAGAAGTTAATGAGGGAGAGAAAGGGTGCTCATAAATGAGCGATAAGGGATATTTTTTGCCAGCAAGGGCATCTTCAATTACTTTTAAAACCAATGGGCTTCTAGCACGTGCTGATTCTTGTAGCTCATCTAAGTTCATCCATACTGTACCAACAATACCTGTATCCAGTTGCGCATTTTCTTCAACTGAGGTGACATGTGCTAAAAAGCAAAAACGGTAATAGGTACGATCTGGAAACATCGGGGGAGTATAGGTATAAATCCCAAGCGAATAATCAATTTCAACATGATGACCTGTTTCTTCTAAGGTCTCACGAATCGCTGCTTGAATAATGGTCTCATCGCATTCTACATGTCCCGCAGGTTGATTAAACACGGTATGTACAAAGCCTTCGCTGTGTTCTTCAACAAACAGAAAACGTCCGTCTTTTTCGACTACAGTAGCGACTGTGACATGGGGTGTCCAAGCGGTCATAGAAAGCACCATGATTTTAAAAAACGTATTCTACAAAATTTGCGGCGTGCTGGCTAGGCTATACATGTCGGAGTCATTACAAATACAGCCTTTGATTGCTCAGCTAAAATATCAAGTTTTTAAAAAACCTAATTCATAGACTTGTGGGCGTAATTTATCACCCAAAGCAGTATAAGCAGTTTTAAACGCTTCAAACGACACGGGCGTATAATCATCGCTTTCATTGCGTGCTTCTAACGCCTTACGGATTTGATACCAACCAACATCAGTACGATTGAGTTTAAATTCTTCTCTCACCGTATGATTATCAGTATGTTTAAAGTAGGCTTGCCAGAGTTTTTTACCTTCGGCTAACACTTTTTTCGCTTCACTGCTGAATTTTTTGCCTTTTAAATATTGCAACATAAAATCACTTTCAAAACGGTCTGGCGCACCCACTTCGCTTTCACTAAAAGGAATAAAACGATTCACAATCGACCACTTTTGATTATTCCATTCTAAATCATTGGCACTGGCGGTTAAGTTACTGCCATTAAACAACATCCAAACAAGGCAATCATTTTTAAATTCATCGCTGAGTGCTTCGGTGGGTTGTAAAAACTGGTCACGGTCGTTTAGCCATGTGGGTTTAATTAAACGACGCACGGAAAAGACTATTGCAGCTTGCCAAAGGTTTTCGGGGGTTACAAAAAAAGCACCTGCATTGCCATAACCAGATGAGAGTAAAGCTGTTCCTTGTGATGCGTGTTGCTTGTCATTACCAAAACAATCATACTACCGATTGCATTATCTGCCCATTTGCTACCTCGAACATCTTTAGTACTTGTTGTAGGCGTGAGTGCATTTTTTAATGGAATGGCATCCACTTTATTTGAGCGTGGACGAACAATCCATTCACTCAAAAACTTATCATTTGATATATTGAAAAAACGCTTTTCTCCGATAGGATGTGCTTTTTTATCTATAACTTCAGTTGTGATTGAGTCAATAACATTTTTATTTTTTGCCAGTTGATTGGTTTTCCAAACTAAGAAACCAATCGGAAAATCACCTTTTAAGCCATCAAAGGCTTTACTATGCACCACAAAACCGCCTAGATATTGTGCGCTCCAAAATGTCCTAAATTTTTCAAAGTTAGGTGCATTAACGTATTTAAGTTTTGAAAACATGGCTAAAGTCACATTAGGAATTTCAATCGCTAAGCGGACTAGGAATTGAGTAAATAGTTCACGAGAAGCGTAACCCATATCTTTCATAAATTGGGCTGTTTGTGTGTTAGCAACACCTGATTTTACTGTGGCATTTCTACCAGCAGATTTAGTCACATTGTCTACATTCATTGCTTCTGCATAAGGCGGATTAATCAGCACCAATATCTTTTTACCTTCGCTAATTGCATTTCGTAAGGCTTGGGGGATTTTATTGCTTAAACTGTAATCAATTTTGCCATCATCTGTAATATCATCATTTAAATAATCATATTGAAAACGTGTTGCAGCAACACAGGTTTTGGTGGCTTTCATCACATCAATATCGGCTTGGTCAAGCGTACTCATGAAAATATTACGGTGGTTGGAGTGTTTAACTTCTAAGTTGCCCACACCACAACACATATCCCAAATGATATAGTTTTTTTGCCAATTTTTGCCTAAAGTTTCACTTAACATATCATAGGCTTTATCCACCACATGCAAGGGCGTATAAAATGCGCCTTTAAAACTACGTTCATCAATGGCAATTAAACTGTCTCGGCGTTCAAGCAAGTAATTACGATATTCTTCTTTAGGCGGACGGTGATAAATCGCCCAAAACCGACGATAACCTTCTTTATTGCCTAACTCATACATATTGCCATTCACTAGCATAAATGTGAAGTATCAATGTCCAAATATCACTTGCAGATTCTACAAAAAGATTCTATACTGCTCTATGAATCTGATGCACAGCAGAGGACACACACATCACAGCTTCACAAATCATTGCCATTCTATTACTTGAAGACGAAGTAAATCCCGTTTGCAGTATGGCCTCAAAGGAAGACGTCCATTTTAGCAGAATGACATCAGAATAGAGTGTTTCAAGTGCTGTTGTTTGAATAGATGGTAAACAGAAACTCTGTTATGAAGGCACACAGAAGGTTTCTGAGAATGTTTTGAATGACTTGTTTTTATGGTTTTCTCAAAATGAATTCCAACGAAGGAAGAATAAAAGTTAACTATCTACTGCAAGCAAAGAAAGGGAATGTTCAACTCTATCAGTAGATACACACATGAATGAAGTTAAAATATGGTTTCTGTTTAGTGACTAGATATGAAATGAAGAAATTTCCAACGAAAATTGATTAGCCTCTGTAATCTAGCACTTTGTTCCACTATTATTGTTACTATCAACAAACACTTGAAAAAGTGAAGATTCAAATATATTTTGAAACTAAAATATATTCATTGCCATTGAGTCGGATCTAAATGATTATCCTTAACTTCACATAATGGCGTGCTGAATAAGGTAAAATTCCATTTCTTTTCAGTCAGCGCACGAACTTGTTGTACTGGACTACCGACATAGAGGAGCAACTGCTTTTTAACACTTTACGAGGTGGAACAAGAGCACCTGCACCAATCATCACATCATCTTCAATAATGACATCATCCAAAATCACGGTTTTGATTCCCACCAGAACATGGTTGCCAATGGTACAACCATGCAGTTACATGATGCCCAACCGTGACATCTTCTCCAATGACCAGCGGAGAACCATTTGGTTTAGCTTGGTTTTTATGGCTGATGATGCAGCATACAATGATCCTGTACATTACTGTTTTTGCCAATCTGAATTGAGTTCACGTCACCGCTAATTACTGCGAAAGCTACCATACTGAAACATTCTCTGCCAGTTTTACGTCACCGATGACCACAGACATTTCATCAATATAACAACTTGGATCAATTTCTGGATGATGGTCGAGATAAGGGCGGATATTCTTGGTCATGGTCAGTATCAAAATAAAAATATGGATGAATTATAAAATAAAAAGGCACCCAGACTAAAGTGTGTGGGTGCCTAATTTGGTAATGCTAAAATTAGAACAAGTTGCTAAAGAAACATCTGATATGGTCAATCATACGGCAAAGAAGCCAGCTTCTTCCACAGGTTTTAATGCAACAAGTGGTTTCTCTGCAATCACTTTACCATCAAGGCTGCCACCAATTTACCAACGACCTGACCTTTTGCCAAAGGTGCACTAGTTTAGGCTGTACCAATGTTGGCCTGATTTTGTCAGCCTGACCTTTCGGCATGGTTACGTTGAAGTTTTCAGCTAAACCAATCTGAACATCATCTTCCTTACCAAACCACACCTTGGCTTTGGCAAAGCACCTGATTGGCTGGTTGTACATTAGCCGTTTCAAAGCTTCTGCAAACCCCGCTAAAAGGGTACGTGTCTGGCTGGCACGCTCATTCATGCTTGGAGTACCAGATCACGGAAATCAAGCGCGTATTGGACCACGTTTGCTTGAGGAGGCAGTAACCCGCTTCTTCGGTATGTCCTGTCTTGAGGCTTCATCAACACTTGGGTCAGTGTACAGGGCATTACGGTTGCCTTGTTTAATACCATTAAATGTGTAATTCTTTTTCCGAATAGATCGGGTAGTATTTAGAGCCATTCTACAATATGTTGTGCCAGTACAGCCATCTTTAGCAGTTGAGTAATGACCTTTCAGCAGGCATACCTGTTGAATTGATGAAATGGGTGTTCACCATACCAACACGTTTGGCTTCCTGGTTCATCATGTGGGCAAATGTGCCTTCATTACCTGCAATGTGTTCAGCCATTGCTTTGGAAGCATCATTTCCAGACTGGATAATAATACCGCGTAACATCTCTAGTACGGTTGCTGTGCCATTTAATGGCACATACATACATGATTCAGCACTGGTACCACGACACCATGCAGATTCATTCATCCGCACCTGTTCATCTTCGGTCAATTCACCCTTTAAAAGTTTCTGCTCTATGATGTAGCTTGTCATCATTTTTGTCATGGATGCAGGCGCAAGTTTTTCATTTTCGTTTTTGGCAGCGAGAATCTGTCCTGTCTCATAATCCATGAGCACATAGGATTTATTATTTAATTCTGGTGGAGCAGATAGGACAGTTGCTGCATATGAAAAGCTTGGCAAAAGTAGTAATGCAGCAAGAGCGCTTTTTTGAGTCATTCTAGGTGGTTCCAATATCTTGTATGAAGCAGAAGAGCCTAGCATTTTAGGACAAAGCAAAGCCGACTGCTATGGGCGAAGTCGGCTTTTTATCATGCTATTGTAGCAAATCGGTTACTTGGAATAATAATTACGGACATCATCACAGATTTGGCGGTTATCTTCATCCGAGGCTGCCTTGGCAATGTCACGGGCTTCTTTCAGGGGTTCCTTATATTCCTTGGTTTGCATACGTTTGCTGAGCATCTCAACCGCATTTTTTTCATTGGATAAATAGGACTTGACTAGGGTGTCGTAGGCCTTGTTGAACTTTAAATCCTTTCCAATCAGAGTTGGGCAGGTTTCAGACAATACATAAATGACCGCAAGTTCCTGTGGAGACACTTCATCAGACACTGGGGTGACTTCAATCTTTTCAGTTTCAGACTGTTTGTCCGCTGCGAATACGGTAGGAACAAAAGTGCTGGCAGCGATGAGGAATGATAAACCTAGTGTTTTTACAACATTTTTCTTCATAAGAAATCAAACTCAAAACAAGACTTAAAGAATTTGAACAACTTATAGCATAAAAACAGATAAAAATTTGTATATTTGCTGTAGGGAATATGGAGAAACTGTGGTTTTAAATATCAATATCTAAAACCACTTTAATGTCTGAATGGCCTGTTTAGCCCTCAAAATTCAATACTTCTTCACATACCGCTTTCTGTTCAGCCTTATCAACTTCCGTTGCAGCTTGACGGGCATCTTTTAATAAACTGCTGAATTCGTCATCTTTTTGCAGGCTTTCAAGCGAAGCAGACTTGTCTGAGTAACTACCCAAATAAGAATCCACCATTTTTTTGATATTCTGGTCAAATTTTGCATTCTTACCGATCAGGTTAGGACACATCTCAATCAGCACTTGTGCATTGGCAATATCATCCTTAATCAATGCATCCGCTTCTTTTACTGAAGCTGCGTCAGCAAAAACTGCTGGTGCCGCAAGAAATGTGAAACTAACCGCTAAAACTCGAACAAAACTGGATAAATGTCTCATGGCTGCATAAATTTCTAATACTATGAAGATATAAATATATATAATTCAATGAATATTTCAATTGAAAAAACTGCACAGTAATTTTTGAAGAGACAGAACCTTAGTGAATATCTTGATTGCAAATGATGATGGTGTGTTTGCACCTGGGCTGCAAGCCTTGGCGCAGGCGTTAAAACCTCTGGGGCGGGTGGTGGTGGTTGCCCCTGAAAGTGAGCGTAGCGGTTATTCAAGCGCCTTAACCCTGGATCGGCCCTTGCGTCCCATCCCCATTTCCGAAGATGTCTGGGCTGTCAATGGCACACCTGCGGACTGTGTCTACTTATCCATGAACGGCCTGTTTGATTTCGAGTTTGACCTTGTGGTCAGTGGAATCAACAGTGGCGCCAACCTGGGCGATGATGTTCTATATTCAGGTACGGTTGGGGCGGCATTTGAGGGGCGTTTAATGAAACATCCAGCAATTGCCGTGTCTTTGGCAGGTGCAAATGTACGTTCCTATGAACATCCGCAGCATTATGCGCAAGCGGCACAATGGGTGCATGACTTCATTGCCAAAGGACTGCCTGTGTTGCCACCGCGTCATATCTTTAACATTAACATTCCTGATGTTGAGCAGATCAAGGGGGCACAGGTGACTTATCAGGGTCGCCGTGCGCAGTCCAAGCCAATCAGCAGCCATGTTGATCCGCGTGGTCGGCAAGTGTACTGGATTGGGCTTGCTGGAGAGGCGGTGACTGATCCACAGTCGGCTTCCAGCCATATCCAGTCTGATTTTTTTGCGGTGTCGAATGGCTATGTCAGCATCACCCCAATCCAGATGGATGCGACCAATTATGCGGTACTGGACAATCTACATAGCTATGTGAATGGACCTGAATAAGCACCTAAATGTTATAACTTTGTGAATATGGAAAGTGAGAACTCGTTTTTTCTCACTTTTTTGGTACTCTTAGGCGCAAATAAGTTAAGGTTTTTTCGATGAGGGCGAAGATGCACTTAAATCATGTTTCGATTTTTCTATCACAAAAAATGATGAAAACAATCGTACTGTCTACGGTGGTAACACTCACAACTGTGGTTACTGGTTGTGCATCTAAACCGCAGGTGAATGGTGGTGTTCGTAATGTACAGGCACCAAATTACTATACGGTGCGCTCAGGCGATACCCTGAGTGGGATTGCAAATCGCTATGGCCTGAATTATCTGGATATTGCCGCATTGAATGACATTGCAGCACCGTACCGCATCTATGTGAACCAGTCCTTACGCTTAAAGGGTTCTGTGGCACAACGTACTACCTCTACTCAGGCGATTAATCAGGCGGCTCCAATCCAGCGTCAGAGCATTAATTTGCCAGCGCAGCAGCCAGTGGTTCCAAAACCGCAACCTGTGGTTCCTAGAACTCAGCCTGTTGTTCCAGTGGCTCCCCTAAACCCATCTTCTTCAACTCTGGCATCTAGCCTGCGTTGGGTAAAACCATCAAATGGTGCGGTCATTCAGGGGTTCAATCTCACAGGTAATGTGAAAGGCATTCGCTATGGTGGAAATGAGGGAGATCCTGTATTTGCCGCTGCAAATGGTCAGGTGGTTTATGCTGCGGATGGTCTGAAAGAATATGGAAACTTGGTATTGATCAAGCATATTGATGGTTACATCACAGCATACGCCCATAACAGCAAGATGCTGGTGAAGAGTGGGGACAATGTCACCGCAGGTCAAAAAATCGCGGAGATGGGCTCTTCTGGTGCTAACCGTGTGATGCTGGAGTTTCAGGTTCGTCTGGATGGTAAACCTGTGAATCCAGCAACTGTTTTACCGAATTAATTTATTCCGTTTAACAAACTTTCAACAAATTGTTAATAATCTCTAGCCTACAAATAGACTTCTCTGTATGTTAAGCTCGTTTGCTTTTATTAGAACAATAAGCATATTAATAAATTACGAGAGAAGTCTATGTTAGATCAATTGCGTGAAATGGGGGTCTTTGCTTGCGTTGTAGAAAAAAAATTCTTTTAGCGGTGCAGCAAGAGAACTGGGCATTACAACCAGTGCGGTCAGTCAACAAATCCGATCTTTAGAACAAGAAATGGAAGTCACCTTACTTCATCGTTCGACCCGAAAACTGAGTCTAACCGAGGCGGGTCAAGCATTCTTTTAAAGCTGTCAGGAAATGCTGGCTGCGGCAGAGCGTGGCAAAATCCGTATTAACGAATTGCGTGATGATCTGGTGGGAGATTTGCGTATTGCAACCACGCCTGAGCTGGGTGCGCTGCATGTCATTCCAGCCTTGTCACACTGGATGTCTTGGGCTGGCACGTATTTTATACATGGACATCCAGAAAGAGCTGATTAATGGCACACTGGTTGAGGTGTTGCCTGACTGGCACATGCCTGCCTATACCTTGCATGCCTTAACCTCCAAGCGTGAACAGTATCCAATGAAAGTACAGCGCTGTATTGATGCATTGAAACAATACTTTGTGCAGTGACCTGGTGGTCGCTCTTTGCAGGGGGTTGCCTGAACTGATCAATAAAACCAAAAAGCCATGCTAGAGAGAGCATGGCTTTTTTTATGGATTATTTACGTTTTTTAGCTAAGGTATTGAGAGTTTCAACTTCGACTATAGTTTCATCCGCGGCTTTGGCTTCCATTTCATCCTTTTTGCTTTTCTTACGTTTTTTCTTTTTCTTGGGCTGTTCCGTTTCAACGGCTTCACCATCCTCAATGGCTTGCCAATATTCCAACTGTTCCATCACTGCAGCATAAATGGAGTTTTTGCTGTATCGACCTTTTTTATCGAGGGTGCCAACTGGACGAGCCATCAGGATTTCCAGCGCCTGATCAATGGTGTCAATCGCATGGACATGGAACTGACCTGCTTGAACCGCTTCAATTACATCCTGACGGAGCATCAGGTGCTGCATGTTCTGGCGCGGAATAATCACCCCTTGTTTGCCTGTAAAGCCTTGTAATTTGCAGGCATCGAAGAAGCCCTCAATTTTGGCATTCACTCCACCAATTGGCTGTACCGCCCAACTGGTTCATCGAACCTGTAATCGCCCATGATTGGTCAATTGGAATTTGACAAATGGCAGAAATTAACGCAGAAAGTTCGGCAACGGTAGCACTGTCACCATCGACCTGACCATAGCTTTGTTCAAATGCCAAGGCGGCAGAGAAGTGCAGGATTTGTTCACGGCCAAAGCGGCTTTAGGAAGCTCGACATGAGCAATACGCCTTTTGGCATGCAACGAGCTGCCTAGCTCCACACTGCGTTCAATATCCAGAATATCGCCACCACCTTGATATACAGAAGCTGTTAGACGCGACGGTAATCCAAATTCGACATCAGCATAATGAATCACTGAGAGGGCATTGATTTGACCAAGACGATGCCCAGAAGTTTCAATCAACTGCGTACCGCGAGACAGGTCTTGCCAGTAGAGCTCACGTAAATAGCCTAAGCGATATTGACGATGATGTAATGCTTGGTTGACATGCTGATCTGTGACGATTTTGTCATCAGCTTTAAAGGCATGATGATGTGCTTCACGAATTAAATCACCGAGTGTAGAGGCATGTAGTGAGAGAGAGCTTTGATCTTCTGCTTGACGACTAGAGTCGGTGAGTAAAGCAGCGAGCGCTGAACGATCAAATGGAAGCAATTTATCGGCTTGAACATAGTCTGCAATCAATTGCATGTAGGCCTGTTCATTGCTGTTATTACGCTGCAAGGTATCCGTAAAATCTGCTCGAATTTTAAAGACACTGCCTAATTCTGGTTCAACTTCTAAAATTTCATAGTAAATTTCAGGTTCTGCCAGTAAAACAACTTTGATATCTAAAGGAACAGAAGCGGGTTCAATCGAAATGCTGCCCGTTAATGTTAGCATATGTTCTAACGAAGAAAGTTTGAGTTGACCTGATTTCAATGCACGTTTTAAACCTTGCCATGCATAAGGCTGTTCAAGCAATTGCTCTGCTTCAAGCATTAAAAAGCCACCGTTGGCTTGATGCAAAGACCCTGGGCGAATTAAGGTAAAGTCGGTGGTAATCGTACCATTATGTGTAAGTTGCTCAACATGACCTAATAAATTATAGTGCGTTGGAAAATCTTCGAAAATAACTGGAGCACCACTATTTGGCTTATTGGCAATAATTACATTAGCTTGATAACGTGATGGAACACGATTAAATAAAGCAGGCGTAAAATCATCTTCTTCTTGTTCTAAAATCAGCTCAACATTATCAATAATATCTTCAGCATAATGTTTTAGATATAAGTCGAGACCTTTGACTTCTTTGTTTTTATTTAAAATTGACTCCATACGTGGTGTAACCACTTGAGTGGCAATTTCACGGTTTAAAATTGATACTTGATCACGAGCATCGTCTTCTAAATCACCAAGATGTAACCCTAAACGCTCTAGTTTTTTCTCCATATAACGCATGTTCGATGTGATTTCAGCACGTTCTTTGCTGCTTAGCGCATCAAGATCATTTTTTGTTAATTCTTGATATTCATTCTCTATGAGCTGCATTGGAATAAACACGTGTTTGTCATCACGAGAAATCAACTTTAAATCGAGTTCTTGTCCTTCTTTAGTGAGTTCTATTAAAGCTTGCTGCTGGACATCACCTGTATCTTGACGAATGCGTTCAATACGATTGTGATAGCTTTCAGCACTAAAACGACGTTCCAATTGTTTTAGAATGATTTGCCATGTTTGCTGTAAAGCATTTTGAAATTTTGTACCTTGTCCTGCAGGAAAGCGTAGTGCAATGGGTTGTCTTGGATTTTTGAAGTTATTGACATAAACCCAATCGTTTGGCGTAGGCATGGTTTTAGCGTGTTGCTGAAGCAACCGTTTAATCATGGTGCGTTTGCCAAGACCCGCTGTGCCAACTGCAAAAATGTTATAGCCAGAGTATGGTAAGGAAATACCAGCTTCTACTGAAGCACGTGCACGATCTTGCCCAAGAAAGTTATTGAGGGGCTTGATACGTTTAGTTGAACTCGGAATCTCAGCTAAATTTAGAATATGCGTGAGTTGTTCAGGGCTAAGTGCTGTTTTCTTAAGTGTCGTTTGAATATCCGTCTGCTCAAAGGCACTTGGTAAAGAATTGATTTTCGCTGTAGTCGTGTTTGTTGGTGTTGAAGATAAAGTTGTTGCAGTCATTTGATCAAGTTTTTGGGTCACTATTGCTATCCAACAAAGAAACGAAAGTTAAGTAATTAAAGGTATACAGTTTTAGGTCTAAAGATCAAGCGAACTTGTGTTTTTTATCGACAAAACAAAACAATGGTTGCATAAAGCAACTTGCAAGCAAGAGCAAGAAACGATTGAATAAGCACATTCACGCATGTTCATGGAAAATAATAACCAATGACAACTCAAGCCACTGGGTGGGCATCCGCATTTAAAGCTTTTTTAGATCGCCGTGCACTGATTATGCTATTTCTTGGTTTCTCGGCAGGGATACCCATTTTATTGATTTTTTCTAGCTTGTCTTTATGGTTAGGTGAAGCAGGAATTGATAAAAGTGCTGTGACATTTTTTAGTTGGGCGGCATTAGGTTACTCTTTTAAATTCGTTTGGGCACCGTTGATTGATGAATTGCCTGTTCCATTATTAACGAAAAGTTTAGGTCGCCGCCGTGCTTGGTTGTTGATTGCACAGTCTTTGATTATATGTGCAATTTGTATTATGGCATTTTCCGACCCAGCACTTGGACAAAGCTATTTAATTCAAATGGCAGTTGGTGCTGTTTTATTAGGATTCTCGGCAGCGACTCAAGATATTGTCATCGATGCTTATCGTATTGAACTCGCTGAAAGTGAGATGCAAACGGTTTTAGCTTCAACTTACAACGCAGGTTACCGTATCGGGATGATCGTTGCGGGTGCAGGGGCTTTATTTCTTGCTGCTTATTTAGGTACAGCTAAAGGCAATTATATCTATGAAGCATGGAAATATACTTATCTCACCATGGCAGCAGTCATGGTGGTTGGTATTATTACAACTTTATGCATTCGTGAACCTCAAGTAAATCGTGTTTATAAACATTATAAAACTACAGATTACTATCGCTTGGTCTTTGTATTTTTTATTGCTGTTGCAACTTTTGTTGTCAGTTATATTTACTCTGGGAATGTAACAGATGCTATCGCTAAAGCCGCAAATATTAAAGATACTGCTGCTTTATTTGGTTTAGAAGCACTGCGCTTTTTAACTGCTACAGCCACAGCTTTATTGGTTGGTTTGGGTTTAGTTAAAACTGGCGTCGTGAATCAACAAATGGCTAAAGAAACTTGGGTTGCCCCAATTTTAGATTTCTTTAAACGCTACGGTATTAAACTTGCCTTAGTTCTTTTACTGCTGATTGGTTTTTTCCGCATCTCAGACATCATTGCAGGAGTGATTTCCAATGTGTTCTATCAAGATCTAAATTTCAGTAAAGAACAAATTGCTGAGGCTGTGAAAATCTATGGTGTGATCTTTAGTTTAGTTGGTGGCTTTCTCGGTGGTTTGTTGGCGCAACGCATGAACATTATGAAACTCATGTTCGTGGGCGCAGTGTTGGCCAGTTCAACCAATTTAATTTTTATCGGCTTGGTCAAATCAGGTAAACCACTTGCTCCAGTTGAGGTTCAGGTCGGAAATAAACATTATCAAGTGCAAACCGATGATGTTGGATATTGGAAATTACAAGTGCCGAATGACGTCTTAGCAAAAGCAAATTCGGTACAGGTAAGTACTCAGTACCAAAATCAGAGTGATACCAATGTAACTCTTGCAATACCATATTTAGTAAATGCCCAGCACGCTCAGATTCAATTATTACCTA
Organism: Acinetobacter sp.; assembly: GCA_046347365.1. Classification (GTDB taxonomy): domain Bacteria; phylum Pseudomonadota; class Gammaproteobacteria; order Pseudomonadales; family Moraxellaceae; genus Acinetobacter. The sequence continues at coordinate 16,496 of JAXMGF010000013.1, forward strand.
TCGGTGGTGATGATCAATTAACGGAAAAAGAATTGAAGCAAAGTCTGGTCGTTAAAGGACAATTAGCAGGGCTTAAAAGTGAAGATTTAAATGAAGATAAGCCTGTTATCCTTAAATTAGATAATCAAGAATTTGCTGCGAAAGTGGATGATAAAGGAATATTTACTGGTGCTGTAGATGGAAAGCTATTACAAGCATCTCCCACTAAAACGATTAAAGCTTTTGTTCATTTAAAAAATAATAGTGCAAGCCAGTTATTTGCAACAAGATCATACCGTATCAATACTGCATCACATGTTGAAACCACACTCGATGTCGATATTCAGCCAATTGCTGTGGTCGATCCAAGTCAGTCAGGCACAATAGAACTTTCTGGCAAAGTGATAAAAGGCTATAGCTCATTGTGGCTCTATTTTGCTATTATTGTAGATAATTTAGCTTCAGGTTTGGCAGGTGCCGCATTTATTGCCTTTTTATCTAGCTTAACCAGCGTATCATTTACCGCAGTTCAATATGCAATTTTCAGTTCATTAATGACTTTAACACCCAAATTATTGGGTGGTTATTCAGGAACGATTGTGAGTAATATTGGCTACCCAAATTTCTTTTTAATGACGACTTTAATTGGAATTCCAATTTTGATTCTTGTGGTTTGGGTTGCGAAACTATTACGTGACCATGAAAACCAAACAACTCAACAGACAGGTGAATAACTATGCGCATGTTACATACGATGTTACGAGTAGGTAATTTAGAACAATCTTTAAAGTTCTACACTGAGGTACTTGGTATGAAATTACTACGCCAACGTGATTATGAAGAGGGGCGTTTCACCCTGGCTTTTGTGGGCTATGGTGATGAAGAAAATAACACTGTGCTTGAGCTGACTCATAACTGGGATACAGCTAGCTATGATTTAGGCAACGCCTATGGTCATATCGCTATTGGCGTAGATGATGCTTATAAAGCATGTGAAGAAATCAAAGCAGCTGGTGGAAAAGTAGTACGTGAGGCTGGCCCAATGAAAGGTGGAGTGACGGTGATCGCTTTTGTTGAAGATCCAGATGGCTATAAGGTTGAATTGATTCAACAGGATCAAAATGCACGTAATAATTAATTTCGTATCTTGATCCACAATTTCTAATTTAAAGCCATAGCTTTATTTATACAGCCCAGTATGATGTTTTGATCGAATGGTCAATAATCTCATGTTGGGCTGTATCGTTATTAGCGAACAGATTGGGAAAAGTTATGTTAAAGCTCTTGGCGCTAGATCGTTTCACAATATTATTGATAGCAATGGTAGTACTAGCGACTTTTTTCCCAGTTTCGGGACAGGTTGCGCATTACTTTAATATGCTAACGACAGTTGCGATTGCTATATTATTTTTTTTACATGGCGCCAAGTTGTCACGTGAAGCCGTTGTACAGGGAATGCTGCACTGGAAAATGCATGCATTGGTTTTTGCTTTTACTTTTGCGATTTTTCCTGTAATTGGGCTTTTAGCTAAACCTGTTTTGGAGCCGCTTCTTGGGCAACAGTTGTACTGGGGCTTTTTATTTATGTGCTTCTTACCCTCAACAGTACAATCTTCAATTGCATTTACGTCGATTGCAAAAGGGAATGTTGCAGGAGCGGTTTGTAGTGCATCTTTCTCCAATATCATTGGGATGTTTACGCCAATCTTAGTGAGTTATTTTATCTTAGGCCAAAGCCAGCATGGCTTTGATCCAACCAAGTCGATCATTCAAATCACCTTATTGTTACTGGTTCCTTTATTTTGGGTCAGTTATTACGTCCTTATATTTTTCCTTATATGCTCAAGCTGCCGAGTCTGGTAAAGGCTTTTGATCAGGGTTCCAATCTTAATGGTAGTTTACGGTGCCTTTAGCAGTGCTGTAGTTGCAGGCTTATGGCATCAAATTAGTGGATTGGCTTTGCTGTATTTAGTACTTGCATGCTCAGTTTTGCTTACTATTGTAATGTTACTTGCTTTGTATTTACCAAAATGGTTAGGGTTTAATCATGCAGATCAAGTTACTATTTTCTTTTGTAGCTCTAAAAAAACGCTAGCGAGTGGCGTGCCAATGGCGCAAATTCTGTTTATTGGTCAGCCTTTAGGTATGATTGTATTGCCGATTATGATTTTTCATCAAATCCAATTAATGGTCTGTGGTGTAATTGCGAATCGTTGGTCAAAATCAAAACAAGAATAGTTCGCAAATTTTGATTTATTGGCGTATAATCTTTGTCACTTGTTGGCTTTGCTCTGATCTAAGGGTCTCGGTGAGTCAAAAGAAATGGTCTGTTGTGGTATTGATCTGCGAGTGTTAACACTCTGCTTTCCTCATCTTGAGAGTGATCAATTGCGATAACAGCTTAAGCCTTTCTTACTAAATAGGAGCATCGACCATGCGCGCCGATATTCACCCTAAATACGAAAAATTAGTTGCTACTTGCTCATGCGGTAACGTAATCGAAACTCGTTCTGCACTTGGTAAAGAAACTCTTTATCTTGACGTATGTTCAGCTTGCCACCCATTCTATACTGGTAAACAAAAGAATGTGGATACTGGTGGTCGTATCGACAAATTCAAACAACGTTTCTCTGGTATGTCACGTTCTATCAAACGTTAATATCAAGAAAACAAAAAACGGGCAATATGCCCGTTTTTTTTATGATTATAATTTCTAGATATAGGGCGTATTGAATACGCCCTATGTGAATTTATTGGTCTTGCACGTCCGTTAAACGGTCCAGTTTCTTCTGGAAATAGTTACCCTGTAGGAAACGGGCCTCTACATTCCATGCATTGGCAAACTGGTTCATATCATTGAGTTCAGTCAGGAAAATCTCAACAGGTTTTTGGGCAATAAAGTGTAGAATCTTTTCCTGTAGTGCCACCATCTGTTTTTCAGACCCCAGCATTTTTGCCAGCTTGCTATGGAAGCTGAGATATTGGGTATCAATCTGTTGAAGTATGCTGTCACTATACAATGAGTCGCCAAAACCACGGATGGAAATCTCTGCCCCATGTTGTCGCAGTAAGGCAATTTGTGGCTGTGCCTGAGACAGGTTCTGCTGTAGGGCCTGTTCTGAGAATTGCAGAATCAGTGGGTGAGCCTGTTTACTACCAACAATGGTGAGTAACTTGGCAACCAGCTCAGGCAGTTTCTTGTCATTCAACAAGATATGGTGATTGAGGTTTACAATCAATTTCGCTTTAGGATACTGGGTAATAAAGTTATGCAACTGCTTGCATGCCTCAACCAGTATCCAGCGATCCAGTTGAACTGATAATTCAGGATCATCCTTTAAATCACCCAGATCAGCGATATCCTGCCATTGATTGTTATGGATAAAACCACCCGACACTTCATAAGTATGGGTATGTTGATCCTGCTTGTCATAAAGCTGCTGGTATTTCAGGTGGATATCGCCTGCATCCAGTTTTTGCCTGAGTTCCTGTAACAGGCTTAGCTCTACATTGGTTGGAATCTGTTCGGTTGTTAAACCAATATCTGCATCAATTTTTGGGCCATCAATGGTTGGCAAACCAAGTGAGTATGCCTTGTTCAGGATCTGTTCAAAACTGGCTTCATCCGCAATTGGCTGGGCAAGCTCACTGTAGCCCAGTTTTAGGTGAAGAGGGAATGTATAATTCTCAGTTACCAGTAACTGCGGTTTTTGCAGGCTATTCAACCCAATCAGAAGTGAGTTGAGTACATGGGTTGATTCTGCCTGAAACAGCGCAACATAAAGCGCATGGTCCACCTGACAGACAGGAACATTGACCTGCTCCTTGATAAAGCCTGCAATGTTGGAGAAATAGGTCTTGGTGGCACGCCAGTCAGTCTGGAATACTTCGTTTGGACAGCTGTTAAGGCTAAATAAAACCAGTGCATTGGCATTGGCTGGATGGTTTGCAAGCTGTCGGTTGATATGTTGCAGTGCACTATTCAAGCCTGAAATTTTTTCAGAAGAAGTAACGGCTGGTATTGTCGCTGAAGACTGAATGGTGGAATCACATTCGATGTTCAGCTGGATTTCATCCTCATTTCCCGAAGCAATGAACTCAACCTGTAGCGCACTATTTTTTACATTTGGGTTTTGGGTGCGAAGTTCAAATCGCCCTTGTTCGAACTGTCCCTGTGAAATTTTCTTAAAACGCAGTTTAAACTGACCTAGTTCTTCAGGCTGCAAAACGTCCAGAATGGGTAGGCCAATTAAATCGTCTGCATTGCTGAATCCAAAAAGCTGTGCATATTCGGTGTTGGCCGTAATATGAATGCCTTCCTGCAAAATTGCGACCGCTTTATGGGTTTCTGCAACCAGTGACTGCGCCTGGGTTTGTGCCGCTTCCAATTCACTGAGCAGGCGATGTTCCGCCTGAACCAGGCGGCTATAGGACAGGGCCCGAATAATACTGATATAAAAATTTTCAGGTGATTTAAGATTTAGGACATCATAAATCCCTTTATGGATATACGTCTGATATTGATCAGCTTTGTAGTCATCTGGTTCAAGTAACAGTATAGGCAGGCTGGGCTGTGACGATGCCTGAATCAGTGAAAGAGTCTGTTCAATCTTTAGATCGTACGCACGTCCAAAAATGACGATATCCCAGGGAAGATTCAGTTGCTTCTCAAATGCCTTGAGGTCGTCAAGCAAGGTCGCCTTGACCTGATGCTCCTGATTGGCGAATAACTCCAGAATCTGGTTATAACGTAACTGGTTATCATCAATAATGAGTAAGCGGGTTTCAGTTCGTTTTAACTTTTTAGAGAGTAAAGAATTTCTCACTTCAATGCTTCCCATAAATCTTGATCATTGGTATCCATATTATTTTGTGCCATGAATTTATGAAGAATGGACTGTTCATCTTCATTTAGCAGTTCAAAATCAAATTGAACAAAACTCTGGGTAATTAATTGTGCGTTTAATAAGTACACTTTTACTTCCTCTTTCCCCAATCTTAAATAAATCCCCTGTTGTTCCCGAAAAATTTGTGAACCAGGTAAAATTAAAGTTGTTTTGGTTTCATCCAGATTCTGGTTTTTTAATAAAAGTGCTGGATGGTAGTTGCTGACATGCCGATCGGCCTGAATGTGTACAGCACATGGGAAAATTTCCTGAGCAAGAACCTCCAATCCCAGTTCCAGACTTTTCTCGGTTGACTGTTTAAGCCAGCGAATCACGCCGCCACGCCAGTGTCCATGTGAGGTCTCCTTGACCAGGATATATTCACCTGTTCTTAAGTTTTTAGGGGCTTCTCCTGACCATTTAATGCGGTAACCATTGACACTGATATCCAGTATGTCGGATTGGTAAACGACCTTGCTTTCACGGCTTAAGCGCTGGATGCTTGATTCTTCATTGTTTCCAGAAAGCTTTTTATCCCATGTGGACATAAATCTCGATTCGTTTTGTAAATTGAAGTGATGCTCCAGTAACAAGGTCTCATCAAAATTTTTGGCTTTGGATAGATAAAAGTGTGCGGTTAGCAAACCAAAACAGATATGCAATTGGGCCGAATATTCATAACGTTCATGACGGCGTTCTGCTGTGGTTCCAAGAATGGTCTGAACATGAAACTTGAGTGCAGGAGTCAGGTAAATTTTTTCATTCTTGGAAATATATTCAGCATTTTTATGCAAGGTTGCTGTGACATGGTCCAGCAAGGTATTGGTGCTGATAAAAACATTGGGATTAAACCCTGAGCTTTGCTTTTTATTATAGATGGGTGGGTGGTCTTTGCTGGTGTCTACCACATACTTGGTCAGGTCAGTCTCCTTAGACAGAATCTGAAGCATTTTTGCCCAGTCAAAACTACACTGGAACAATGCCTGAATTTCAGACTGGCGAATTTGATTGGTATTAAAAATATCCATCAAAATTAGTTGGGCATAGGCCTGGGAAATATTGCTGAGAGAGTTGGGTTTACTGCCCTGAATCTGTTCCAGATTGGTCTGGTGGTATTTATGGGTGAGTGCAGCCTCATAAAGTTGATGGGAAATCAGCCATTGTCCTGCAACAGGTTCACTATAGAGCATATGTTGCTGATAGAGAAGTTGGGTCAGTTGCTGCAATGCCTGAAAAGTTGCCAGTGTTCTGGCGGTTTGTAAGTTCTTTTTCTGGTTTAGTGCAAAGATTGAAAATTTCTGATTATCGAGCTGGCCACTGCTGCGACGCACAATATTGATGTAGATAGCCGCAAAATAACAGCGTAACAATATGGCCAGTTCAATAATGTGTTCATTACGGTCTGAACTGATGACGCCCTGATTAAAAAAGTTCTTTTCCAGACTACCCAGTACATTTTCAATTGTGGGATGTAAAATTTGTACCAGATCGAAACGCAGTGTCTCAGAACACTCAAGTTCGCTGAGTTCCAACAGGGCTGCAAATAGTGCTTTGGAGGTATCGCCCAACTGCATGATGGACAGGTTGGAAATCCATTCATTCAAGCTTTTTGAATTGGTGTCGCAAAAGCTGAGTTTATCCCGTCTCAAGACAGTTGGAATTTGAAATATATCCGAAAAAGCATTATTCATCATTGTGTTATCAATCTCAGAACGTTTGAACCCCAAAAAGCGGTGTTTTATTTTTTTCGCCCGCAATTTCCCTCACAAGTTTCGGAACCAGATAGCCTGGTAAACTTGCCAATACATCACTGTATATCTGATCTATCTCTGAAGATCTTAAATCAAAATGCTGAGCCCCTTTGACTTTATCCAAAACATGCAGGTAATAGGGCATTACTCTGGCTTCAAATAAACGAAAACTCAACTCATGCAAAGTTTTTGCAGAATCATTCACACCTTTTAACAAAACCGCCTGATTTAGCACGGTTATATGATGGAGTGATAACTGTAATAACTTTGAGCAGGTGAAACCATCCAGTTCAGCCGCATGGTTTGAGTGTACCACTACTATAATGCGTAGCCTACTGTTTTTTAATATAGAAATCAGTTCTTCATCAATACGGTTTGGAATAACGATGGGAACACGTGAATGAATTCTCAGTATTTTAATCTGTGGGAGGGAGGCAAGACGCTCCAGCCAAAGTGAAATTTTTCGATTTGAAAGCGTCAGTGGATCGCCACCACTTAAAATCACTTCATTGATCAGCGGATTTTGCTCAATATATTGCCTAATCTGTGGCCAGTCATCATTTTTAGGCAGATTTTCCTGATAGGGAAAGTGACGGCGAAAGCAGTAACGGCAGTGAACCGCGCATGCACCTGTTAAGGTCAGTAAAAAACGGGACTGATATTTATGTAGAACGCCAGCCATCTGGTTGGCTGCCTCTTCACCCAGTGGATCGGTGACAAACTCAGGATGTTCCTCAAGTTCTAGATGATGGGGCAGGACTTGTAGCAACAGCGGATCAAGTGGATCGCCAATGCTCATTTTTTCGACGAATGCACGCGGGACACGCAATTTAAACTTTTCAGAGGCGAGGATTGCCCCTGATAATAGCTGATCGGTAGATAACTCAAGCAGATTTAACAGCTCCAGAGGATCAGTAATGAGGTCACTCAGTTGTGATTGCCAGTTTTGCTCTTGATGTAAATAGTTTATCATGCCATACGTTAAAAATAGTGTGAGGACTATGCCTGTACGTGTAGTCTAGCATTAATAGAGTTGAGTTTTAAGTTTGGAGTGCGCCTTTCATGGCCTATTATTCTACAAATGATTTTAAAGCAGGCCTCAAGGTTATGCTTGATGGCAACCCATGTTCAATCATGGAAAACGAATATGTAAAACCAGGTAAAGGTCAGGCGTTCAACCGTGTGAAACTGCGTAACCTGCGTTCTGGTAAGGTATTGGAAAAAACTTTCAAGTCAGGTGACTCTTTGGAAGCCGCTGATATTGTTGAAGTTGAAATGGATTACCTCTACAACGATGGCGAAATGTGGAACTTCATGGACCCTGTATCTTTCGAGCAAATCGCTGCTGACAAAACCGCAATGGGTGATGCTGCGAAATGGTTAAAAGACGATTCAAATGAAAAATGTACCATCATGCTGTTCAATGGCGTACCTTTAACAGTGAGTCCGCCGAACTTTGTGGTGTTGAAAATCGTTGAGACTGATCCAGGTGTACGTGGTGATACTTCAGGTGGTGGTGGAAAGCCAGCGAAACTTGAAACAGGTGCTGTGGTGCGTGTTCCATTGTTCGTACAGCAAGAAGAAAGTGTTCGTGTAGACACGCGTACGGGTGACTACCTAGAGCGTGCATAATCGTAAATGAGTAGCACTGCTACGCAAGATATACGATTTTCTAAGGGATGATTAAACAATCATCCCTTTTTTTATGCCAAAGTATTAGATAAATAATTTTTGATAAAAGATAAACTGACAAAGATATTTTTCTACAGAAAATAGAGAAAGGGAAATCAAAATAACCACAAGTTATGTATTGGAGAGGTTTTGAATGGAGACAACACAAGCAAAATCAACACTTCCCTCAAAACTCCTATGGAGTTTGGTTGCCATAGTCGGGGCAATTTCATTTGGGATATTGGCGGTGAGTCGCGGTGAGCATGTCAATGCAGTCTGGCTGGTTCTCGCTGCGGTCTGTGTCTATAGCATTGCATATCGGTTCTATAGTTTATTTATTGCAAACAAGGTATTTGAGTTAAATCCCAGACGCTTAACACCAGCGCATCGCTTAAACGATGGTCTGGATTATGTCCCAACCAATAAATATGTTTTATTTGGACATCACTTTGCAGCGATTGCGGGCGCAGGGCCGTTGGTGGGACCAATTCTAGCAGCACAGATGGGTTATTTGCCTGGAACAATCTGGCTTCTGGTGGGTGTGGTGATTGCTGGGGCAGTACAGGATTTTCTGGTTCTATTTATTTCAACACGGCGTGATGGTCGTTCTTTAGGAGAAATGGCGAAGCAGGAACTCGGGACTTTTGCAGGTGTCATTGTCATGCTTGGCACATTGGGCGTGATGATCATTATCCTTGCGGTATTGGCTTTAGTTGTTGTAAAAGCGCTGGCACATAGCCCGTGGGGTGTGTTTAGTATTGCCGCTACCATTCCAATTGCCCTGTTTATGGGCATTTATATGCGTTATTTACGCCCAGGAAAAATTGCAGAGGTATCCATCATCGGTTTTGTGCTGATGATGGCGGCGATTGTCTTTGGTGGTGATGTGGCAAAAGACCCATATTGGGGACAATTGTTCACCTTAACTGGAACTCAACTGACTTGGGCACTGATCATTTATGGTTTTATTGCGTCAGTATTGCCTGTGTGGTTATTGTTAGCGCCTCGTGACTATCTATCCACTTTCCTTAAAATCGGTGTGATTGCAGGTTTGGCGATCGGCATTGTGTTTGCCATGCCCGACCTGAAAATGCCAGCTGTCACCCATTTTATTGATGGTACAGGGCCTGTATTTGCAGGCAGTTTATTTCCTTTTCTATTTATTACGATTGCCTGTGGTGCGATTTCTGGTTTCCATGCGCTGGTTTCTTCTGGAACAACACCAAAACTGGTCGATAACGAAGTAAATATTCGTATGATCGGTTATGGTGGAATGTTGATGGAATCTGGTGTCGGCATAATGGCCATGATCTGTGCAACTGTACTTGATCCTGGTGTTTATTTTGCGATTAATGCCCCAGCGGCAGTTCTGGGTACCACGGTGGATACGGCTGCGGAAGCGGTGCGTAATCTAGGTTTCATCGTCACACCTGAGATGCTGACTGTGCTTGCTCAGGAGGTTGGTGAAAGTTCAATTCTTTCCCGTACGGGTGGTGCGCCGACCTTTGCGATTGGTATGGCACATATCATCTCGGAAATTTTCAATAGCCGTTCCATGATGGCATTCTGGTATCACTTTGCCATCCTGTTTGAAGCCTTATTTATCCTTACCGCAGTAGATGCAGGAACACGTGCCTGCCGTTTCATGGTGCAGGATACGGTCGGTATCGTGATACCAGCGGTGAAACAATCCAGTTCATTCTTTGGAAATTTGGTTGGAACCTTTGTTGCGGTTGCAGGCTGGGGCTTCTTTGTTTATCAGGGTGTGGTTGATCCACTGGGTGGGATCAACTCATTGTGGCCGCTATTCGGTATCGGTAACCAGATTCTTGCCTCAATGGCGTTGATTTTGGGTACAGTCATCCTATTCAAGATGAAAAAAGAGAAGTATGTGTGGGTCACTATTGTCCCAACTATTTTCCTGTTTATTACTTCAATGACGGCGGGCTGGCAAAAGATTTTTCATGAAAATCCAAAGATTGGTTTTCTTGCCCAAGCCAACCGTTTCTCGGATGCGATTGCGCGTGGTGAGGTGCTTGCACCAGCCAAAACCGTTGCTGAAATGCAGACCATTGTCATGTCCAACCAGATCAATGCTGCGTTGTGTGCCTTCTTTATGATTGTGGCAATTGTGATGGTGATTGCATCTATTCGAGTCATCCGTAAGCTTTGGCAAGTTCAATGCCTACTGTGAATGAAGCACGAGCAGTTTATTCAGAAACACCGATGACTGCGAATAGCATCAAGGGAGAGTAGGCATGGATTTTAAGATTGCTCGGCAGGGTGGTTCTGTGATTGTAAAGATCATTAAGTTCACGATCCTGTCACAAAAACACCTGATCTTTTCGCCCAAAAACTGGTCGAGGATTGCGGTTTTATGGCAAAACTTGCAAAAAAGTTTTCGTTTGATGGTCGGTGTCCCTGATTATGAGAATTATCTGGCTCACATGAAGCAACATCATCCTGATTTAACGCCAATGGATGCCAAGACTTTTTATCGGCATTGTATCGATGCGCGTTATCCGTCAGCAGGCGGTAATATGAAGAAATGTCCTTGCTAGAAATCTTTTGATTTCTTTGAAAAAAGCAAAACAGTGTATGTTGAATCATGCACTGTTTTAGTTTGGGGATTGCGTTATGTGGGGCATGGAAAAAGCTTCTATTCAAGAAAAACAACAAAAAAATCAGGAAGTAGAGCAAAATATTAAAAATTTTACTCAGAAAATCGAGCGTTTTTTGGTTAGAAGTGAACCAGCTTATTCTGGATAAACCACAACAGACCAAACTTGCCCTGACCTGTTTGTTGGCAGGAGGTCATGTACTGTTTGAAGACTTACCAGGTCTGGGCAAAACCACGTTGGCCAGTGCACTGGCGCGTTTGGCTGGACTGCATTTCCAACGTATTCAGTTTACCAATGACATGCTGGCAAGTGATGTCATCGGAATCAATATCTTTAATCAAAAAGAACATTTATTTGAGTTTAAGAAAGGTCCGATTTTTACCCAGATTTTGCTGGCCGATGAAATTAACCGTTGTAGCCCCAAAACACAGAGTGCCTTGCTGGAGGCAATGGAAGAGGGGGCAGTCACGGTGGATGGGATTCATTATGAATTGCCACAGCCATTCTGGGTGTTGGCGACCCAAAATCCCCTGTTTCAAAGTGGAACGTATGCCTTGCCTGAGTCGCAGCTTGACCGTTTCCTCATGCGTTTATCCTTGGGTTATCCATCACGTCAGGCGGAAAAATTGCTACTACAGCAAAGCTCACGTCAGGTTTTGATTCATCAGTTGGATGCTGTATTTAATCAGGCTGATATTCTGCATTTACGTGAATTGGCAAAACAGGTTTTTCTCAGTGATGCGGTGTTAAATTATATTCTTGATTTAGCGGCTGAAACCCGTAAGCAACGACATGGACTTTCTACCCGTGGCGTATTGGCACTCAAGACGGCGGCACAGGCCTATGCACTGGTTGAGGGGCGAAGCTTCGTCACAACCGATGATGTGCAAACGGTTTTTGTGGCAGTGGTTGCCCATCGTTTAAGTCTGGGAGAGGTTGAGGTGAAACAGCTTTTGCAGTCAGTTGAGACCTTATAGTTGAGAGTGGCTTATGCAGAATGGACTTAGGCAGCGAGTACAGCATTGGATTGCAAAACGCTTTCAGGTGGATGGCAGTAAAACACTGTTGCAGAAAGATGTTTTGGTTTTCATTTATAAGCAGGGTTTTTTATATCTCATTTTGATCCTGATTACCTTTATTGCTGGGATTAACTATGCCAATAACCTGATTTTAGGATTCTGCTTTTTAATCAGTGCCATTTTATGTATTAGTTTTTACCTGACTTTTAAGCAGTTGCATGGCTTACACATTGAGGTTGTAACCCCAGAAATTGGACAGGTTGAACAGGCTTTAATGCTCAAGCTGTTGTTTAAACAGCCAGTAAATCATAGCCGATATTTGCGTGTGCAATGGCAGCAACAGGAACAGATTTTTTTTCTTGAGCAGGCTCAACAAACTTTAGAATTACCAGTTATTCCGCAAAAACGGGGCATCTACGATGTAGGTTCAGTAAAAATCTATTCCACCTATCCTTTAGGGCTGGTACGGGCTTGGACTTACCTATATCCCAAACAAAAAGTCTGGATTGCACCCAAAGCCTATGAGTGGCAGAAAGAACATAAGCACCAAACTACAAATGCACATGATAGTCTGGATGAGTTTAAAGAGTTGAGAGCATTTCAGCAGGGTGATTCCTATCAAAATGTCGCATGGAAGCAGGTTGCGCGTGGGCAGGGATTTTTTATCAAGATGTTTGAAGCTCAGGCCAATCATCAACATCTGGAAATTGATTATCAACAGATTCCAGCACAGGGACATGAAGCAAAACTAAGTTTTATGATGGGCTTGATTGAGCAGTGTGAACAGTTGGGTGATGACTACGCCGTGATTCTGCCACATGCAAGACTGGAAAGTGGGCAGGGGCATTCACAGCTCATTAAGGCTAAACTTTTACTGGCGCAGGCTTGATGATGACCAAACAAATCTATTTCTGTATTTTGGCTGCGCTGGCATTTGTCTTGATGGGGCAGATCGCCTTTATTCCAGTCACCCTAAGTGGGTTATGGGGCGTTGTCTGGTTAACACTGGTCTGGCGCTATAGCAAACACAGGATTAATCCATTTCCTAAACTGATTTTGGTGTTGTTTACTTTACTATCATTAGGATTGATTTACATCAGCTATCGGACCTTGTTGGGTGTGGAGGCAGGTGTCGCTTTTTTAAGCACATGTTTATTTGCCAAAAGTCTGGAGGCTAAAAATACCCGTGATTTATTGATCGTATTCAACTTTGCCTTATTTGTCAGTGCGAGCTTACTGTTGCACAGTCAGGCATTCTGGATGGCGGTACTTGTATTCGCATCATTTGTGATGTGCCTGATGGGATTGTATCGGATTCAGACCAGCTTATTTAACAACAACACCATATCTACCAATCAACTGAAACAGGACATTAAACAGATTTTTAAGTTTGTGGGTATTGCAACGCCGTTCTTTATTTTACTGTTTATCTTTTTCCCACGTTTGCCTCCTTTATGGTCAATTCCAATTCAAAAGGATCGGGCAACTACAGGCATCAGTGACCGCATGTCACCTGGGGATATTGCCGAGCTTTCGCAGTCCTCGGCATTGGCTTTTCGTGTGGTCGCGAATATGTATCAGTTGCCAAGTCGGCCAGAACTGTATTGGCGGGCTTTAGTGCTGGATGAATATGATGGCACGACATGGACCAGTAGTTTTTTTAATCAGCAGATCAAAAATATACAATCCACTTCCCGTAGTGTGGCATACCAGTATCTGCCTGCGGATGAGCAGTCAAACTGGATTATGGGCTTGGAATATTCGATTCCTCAGGGACGTTATTTACAGCTTTATCAGGATGACAGTATTCGACCAACCCGATTAATTAAACGAAATCAACCCATTCAAATGCAATGGCTGGGAAGAGCATCGGCAGAATCTGTTTCTTTGTCGCCACGTCAACTTGAATTTAATATCAGGTTCAAGCAGGACAGTGATAAAAAAGCCCAGCAATTGGCGCATGAATTATTTGAGCAGAATCAGCAGCAACCTGAAAAATATATTCAGGCAGTGCTGTCCTGGTATCGGAAAAATGGCTTTGTTTATACCCTGACACCAGGCACTTTAGGTGGTGATCGTATCGATCAATTCCTGTTTTCCAGCCGAAAAGGTTTTTGTGAACATTATGCCTCCAGTTTTGTCATGCTGATGCGTTATGTTGGAATACCTGCACGCGTGGTAACAGGTTATCAGGGTGGGCAACTTGCACCAGATGGTCAAAGTTGGGAGGTTCGTCAACTGGATGCGCATGCCTGGAGTGAAAGGGTTTATCTGAATGGCAAATGGAAAAAGAATTGATCCGACTGCAATGATTGCCCCACAACGAATTGATACCGGGATGCAGGATTATCTGGCAGAAGATCAAACAGTTTGGGGCGATAATCAAACACAGGCTTGGCGTGTTCAGCAGTTTAAATTATTAAAAAATATGCGTATCTGGAGCGATTACTTCCAAGTTATCAATGGCAAAGCAAAATCGTAGGATATGATGCCGAAAAACAGAAAAACTGGTTGGCTCGACTGGGGTTGTATTCAAGCTATGGTTCTGCTGTAGTTCTCATTTTAGGAATAGGCGGGTGTATTTATTGCGCTAAAATTTGAAGCTTTATTGTTGGAGACAAAGCGGAGACGCCAAAAGCAATATCAACGTATCCATTTTTAAATTTCAAAAACAGTTGCAGAAACATTTGCAAAAAATATCCTGCTGAAACTTTCCAGAGCTGGATCAAGCGTTTGTCTTTACTTGTTGAGGATCAACAACCATTTGAAAAAGTAATTGTGTTATATCATAAAATCGTGTTTTTAGAACAAAAGAATGGTTCCGATATTCATCAATTCAGGAAGTTGCTTAAAGACTGCGCAATTGCACTCAAACAGTCCCAAAAAACTTGTGAACACGCTGAAAAATGAATATTATACTTCTCATTCTAGGTGTATAGCTCCAGTTGGTTAGAGCGCTACGTTGACATCGTAGAGATTAGCAGTTCGAATCTACTTTATACCTACCAAGATAAATCAAAAGACTTACAAGCATTTCAAAGACTTGTAGGTCTTTTTTTATGCCTTTCGTTTGCTTTGTTTGCTGCATTTAATTCTGCAATAAAGATATATTTGTGTCATCATTGTGTCAGGATTTGTGTCAAAAATGGGTCAGAACGCTTTGAATAAAACGTTGCGGTCATTTTTAACATAACTTTATAATAATGGTGGCAGCAATGAAAATTTTTCAAAAACCCTAGACAGCGTGGAAATAGTTGGTCCACATCAATTATGATAAATGGTAAAAGAGAGTATTGCACAAGGGATACTGAACAAGAGTGTATTCACTGGGCTAGACTATGTTCAAATGGCGATTCAGCGTTTAATTGGTTTGGGAAAAGAGAGCTTAAGGAAATTCTGGCAATTTTAAGAAGGCAAGCCTGATAGGATAAGGGTTCTGTGAAATTTGTCGTGTACAGAGACAATTTATAAATGCTGAACCAAATTAAAAAAAGCTGTTCCACTTTCATGAAACAGCTTTTTGATCTATGCGCTCATGGCATCTATGGAAAGTTCTGCAACAGTTGGTTTCGGTTTTTCTGTTGTTAAACCTAATTTAGCAAATAGGATTTGGTCTTTACCTTCTCCAGCATTAGGCGTAGTCAATAACTTATCACCAGAGAAAAGCGAGTTTGCACCTGCCATGAATGCAAGTGCTTGATCTGAATCACTGAGTGATTCGCGTCCTGCCGATAATCGAATATAACTATGAGGCATAATAATGCGAGCAACAGCAATAGTACGAATCCATTCGGTCACATCTCAACTTTTCAGCAAGCGAGCGGTGTACCTTCGATCGGGACAAGCATATTAATTGGCACTGATTCAGGATGTACAGGCATCGTTGCAAGCTCAGCTCACAGTAAAGCAATACGGTCATTACGACTTTCACCTAAGCCAACGATCACCACTACAGACTT
The DNA here is from genome assembly GCA_046347365.1 of Acinetobacter sp. GTDB lineage: Bacteria > Pseudomonadota > Gammaproteobacteria > Pseudomonadales > Moraxellaceae > Acinetobacter. The sequence continues at coordinate 32,382 of JAXMGF010000013.1, forward strand.
TCATACCCGCTTGACGTACATGATCTAATGTATCTAAACGATCATCAAAAGTACGCGTACTAATAATATGTGAATAGTATTCACGAGAGGTATCAAGGTTATGGTTGTAATAATCTAAACCTGCATCTTTTAAGCGTTCAGCTTGTGACTGATTCAGCATACCTAAAGTCATACAAGTTTCTAAACCGAGTGCTTTTACTTCTCGAACCATTTCTAATACATAAGGCATATCTCGTTCGTGTGGATTACGCCAAGCAGCGCCCATACAGAAACGTGAAGAACCAGAATCTTTTGCTGTTTGTGCTTCACGAATGACTTTATCTACTGCAATACGCTTTTCTGCTTCTAGTTTTGAGTCGTAATGTGCAGATTGAGAACAATACTTACAATCTTCTGGGCATTTACCTGTTTTGATTGAAAGCAGTGTGCTGACTTGAATGGTATTTGGCTGAAAATGCTCACGATGAACACTTTGTGCTTTGAATACTAAGTCTAGAAAAGGTTGATCATATAAAGCTTGGATTTCATCACGAGTCCAGTCATTACGTAAAGTCATTGTTATATCCATGATGATTGATTACAAACATTGAGATTAATCATACAGAAATCGTGCCAAAGCCAAAGGGCAAAAAACATCATTTTTCTATTCAGGTACGTTTATTTGCTGCAATTGTTGTTGAATTGCCCACTCAATATGTACATTGACAATCTCATCGTGTAGAGCTTTTGCTTCTTGCAATTGGCTCACGATTTCAGCCGAGTATGGAGCATTTCCCAAGCCGATTGCAATATTCCGTTTAAAGGATTGATAGCCTGTGCGGCGAATTGGACTACCTTCTGTTTTTGCAAGAAAAGTTACTTCATCCCATTGCCAGATCTCTAACAAGCTAATGTCATCTAAACTATGTCTTGGGTCAAAGTCTGGAATTGACGCAGTTTTAGCAAAGCCATTCCACGGGCAAATTAGCTGACAATCATCACAGCCAAAAATACGATTACCTATACCTGAGCGTAACTCTTCAGGAATGATTCCTTTATATTCAATAGTTAAGTAAGCAATACATTTCCTTGCATCCAACATATAAGGCTCAACAATGGCTTGTGTTGGACAAATGTCGATACAGGCAGTACAGGAGCCACAATGGGCTGTTGCGGGTTGATCAAAAGGGAGGTCAAGCGAAGTAAATAGCTCACCCAAAACGAAGAAAGAACCTGATTTTTTATGAATGAGTAAGGTATGTTTTCCTGTCCATCCCATGCCCGCACTTTCGGCAAGTGATTTTTCAAAAATAGGTGCTGAGTCCGCAAACGGGCGTGATTCGAAATCGCCCACTTTTTCTTTAATACGACTGGCTAAGGTTTTAAGTCGACCACGCATGACTTTATGATAGTCACGTCCACGCGCGTAGCGTGCAATAATGGCTGAATTTGGTTCAAATGGTACATAACGGGGCTTAGGTGATGCCACAAGATAGTTCATGCGCACACAAATAATGCTTTTAGTTCCAGGTACAAGCAATGTTGGATCAGCACGTTTTTCTAGATTTTCCTCTAAATAGTGCATATCTGCATGATAACCACGTTTTAAATATTCTTTAAAACGTGGCATTTGATCTTGAGCATCAGGTTTGGCAATGACACAATCAGAAAAGCCCAAGTCTAAAGCTTGAGTTTTTATCCATGTTTTAAGTTCTTGAGGATCAAGCTGCTGAAGCTCAATTTTATCAAGTGATTTTCCAGAGGATGTGGTTGAAGCCATAAACCAATAATTAGGGGATAACATGCAACGTTCAGTTTACCATAGCCAAAGCATTCAAGCATGGGAGCAGCGTTGGTTTGCACAGCAAAATTCATCTTTAGGACTGATGCAACAAGCAGCTTGGACAATCTCACAACAGTTAATTGAACCATTTAATAAAAATAAAATTCAAAAGATCGCAATTTGGTGTGGACAAGGTAATAACGCAGGTGACGGTTACTATATCGCTGCTTTTCTAAAGCAACATGGATTTCACATCACGGTTTATGCAGCTGAACTCGGTCAATCTTTAGATTTAAAACAAGCCGTACAATATGCACTGTTAAATCGAGTTGATATTCAAAGTATCGATTATTTATTGTCGGAAAATGCGAATCACCAAGAAATTCCAACTTTTGATTGTCATATTGATGCTCTGTTTGGCATAGGTCTCAATCGAATGCTGGATCAAAAATGGCAATCGATCATCCATTTATTTAACTCACAGATTGGTTTAAAGATTGCTATCGATATTCCGAGCGGTCTACATGCTAATACAGGTCAGGCTTTACCCTGTGCAATTCAGGCAGATCAAACCTTTACAATTTTAGGTTATAAGGCAGGGTTGTTCACTGGGCAAGGCAAGGAATATGTGGGAAAACTACATTTAGTCAGCTTGATCCCAATTGATACAGAATTAAAACCACTTGCATATCTATCCTCTGAAAAAATTGTATTACCGAAACGCCAAGCTTTTGGACATAAAGGAAGTTATGGGCATGTGCTTGTCGTTGGTGGTCATGCGGATATGGGCGGAGCCGTGATTATGTCTGCTGAAGCAGCGTTTCATGCTGGAGCAGGGAAAAGTCAGTGTGGTCTGTCATGCCAAACATCATCAAGCTATTCTAGCGCGTTCACCGAATATTATGGTGCGAGATATTAATTCCTTAGATCAAAAAACGATCCAAACCTATTAACTCAAATTGGGATGCAGTCTGTTTCGGGATGGGCTTAGGGACGAGATGAATGGGCAGAGCAGATTTATCAGCAATGGTTCGATTTACTCAATCAAAATTCGCATTTAGAAGTCGTGCTTAGATGCGGATGGGCTTGTGGTTTTTGGCAAAGCATCCTCAAAAATTAAAACAGCATATTTATGCCACTCCACACTCAGGCGAAGCTGCGACTTTGTTAGGTTGCAAGCCTGCTGATATTGAACAAGATCGTATTGTTGCGATTCATAATTTACAACAAAAATATGCAGGGCAATGGGTGCTTAAAGGTGCAGGTAGCCTGATTTTAGAAGATGAATTATTTATCTGTACACAGGGTAATGCAGGGATGGGAACAGGGGCATGGGTGATGTGCTGGCAGGGATGATTGCCAGTTTAAAAGCACAATTTCATGAGCAAGTCGCATTGCATGAAATTGTGAGTTTGCATGCACAGGCAGGGGATTTACTGGCTGAAAATGGTATGAGGGGTTTGCAAGCACACGAAATGGGGAAAATGATTTATAAAGTGGTGAATAAAGAATAGAAAGATTAAGGTCTATTGACATTTCATAAAGATATCCAAATAAATATATAAGCTAGAGGGTGTAAATAATTCTGTGTAAATGCAATTTTAAAAATACTTGGTTACACGCTCTTCAAGCATGATACTAAAGCGATTCATGGCAGTTTTCCAATTCTGCATGGGCATCGTCCATTTTTTGCTTGCTGCCATAATTGCTAAATATACTACCTTTTTCACGGAATCATCGGTTGGGAAGATTTTTCTTTTCCTGGTTGCATGGCGGATAACGCTGTTCAATGATTCAATCGCATTGGTCGTGTAAATCGCTTTGCCAATATCCATAGGATAAGCGAAGAGTGAATATCTTAGCAATTTGGATCAGCCAAAAAGGGTGAATAAGCTGATATTTTCTCAGCCCAAGATGAAGTCATTTCATTTTACAAGGCTGAAAGCTATAGAATGGGTAAACATGAATTAAATTCACTTTTCTATGAAATTAACTCGTTTTTATTCATGTGATGCTTTCGGTATAAATCACATCATTCAAGTTTTACCGTAGAATTTAGAGTGGTGGATCACAATGAGCAATGAGTTTGCATTTTCGATTAAGCGTATTCGTTTCGATGAAAACTACCGTCCCTCAGACAATACACGTATGACAACCAACTTTGCGAATTTAGCTAGAGGCGAGCGTCGTGAGGAGAACTTGCGCAACACGCTAACAATGATTGACAATCGTTTCAATGCCTTGGCACATTGGGATAATCCTAAAGCGGATCGCTATTCGATTGAGCTTGACATCATCTCGGTTGATATTGATGTGGAAGGTAATGGTGAGACTTTCCCAACCATTGAAATATTGAAAACCAATATTGTTGATCATAAAACCAATAAACGTATTGAAGGCATTGTTGGCAACAATTTTTCCTCTTATGTGCGCGATTATGACTTTAGTGTCTTATTGCCAGAACATAACAAGCATCAAGCCAAATTTAGCCTGCCAGAAAACTATGGCGAGCTTCATGGTAAAATCTTTAAGTCTTTTTTAAATTCAAAATCTTATAAAGATAATTTCAGTAAACCACCTGTGATTTGTCTGAGTGTTTCAACCACCAAGACTTATCATCGCACTGCCAATCAGCATCCTATCTTGGGGGTGGAATATCAGCAGGATGATTATTCCTTAACTGATGAATATTTCGCAAAAATGGGCTTGCAGGTTCGCTATTTCATGCCACCAAACAGTGTTGCACCTTTGGCATTTTATCATCATGGTGATTTGCTGGTGACTACGATCTTGAACTGATCGGCACGATTAGCACCATGGAAACCTTTCAGAAGATTTATCGCCCTGAAATTTACAATGCCAATTCGGTAGCAGCACAAAGCTATCAACCAAGCTTGAACTATCAGGATTTTTCACTGACGCAAATTGTCTATGACCGTGAAGAGCGTAGCCGATTGGCGATTGAACAAGGCAAATGGACTGAAGAGCATTTTATCAAGCCATACCAAAATATCCTTGAGCAATGGGCTGCGAGCTACACCGATAAAACCGAAACCGCTTAAATTCACCAATTTATAGAAAAGATGATTGATCATGACGAAAATATTATTACCGACTTCAACTGCGGGTAGCTTGCCGAAACCATCTTGGATTGCAGAACCTGAGAAACTTTGGTCGCCTTGGAAATTAGAGGGCGATGACCTGATCCAAGGCAAACGTGATGCGTTGCTGGTATCCTTGCAGGAACAACTCCATGCAGGCATTGATATTGTCAGTGATGGTGAGCAGACCCGCCAGCACTTTGTCACCACCTTTATTGAACATCTGCATGGCGTTGATTTTGAAAAACGAGAAACGGTCAGAATCCGCAATCGTTATGATGCCAGTGTCCCGACTGTATTTGATGCTGTTTCTCGTCAAAAGCCAGTTTTTGTGGAAGATGCCAAGTTTTTACGTCAGCACACCACACAACCAATTAAATGGGCATTGCCAGGTCCAATGACCATGATTGATACGCTGTATGATGCCCATTATAAAAGCCGTGAAAAACTGGCGTGGGAATTTGCCAAAATCCTTAATGAAGAAGCTAAAGAGCTGGAAGCTGCGGGTGTGGATATTATCCAGTTTGATGAGCCTGCATTTAATGTGTTCTTTGATGAGGTGAATGACTGGGGTGTTGCGACCCTTGAGCGAGCAATTGAAGGCCTGAAATGTGAAACAGCGGTACATATTTGTTACGGCTATGGCATCAAGGCCAATACCGACTGGAAAAAGACGCTGGGTTCAGAATGGCGACAATATGAAGAAGCTTTTCCAAAGCTGAAACAGTCTAAAATTGATATTGTCTCACTGGAATGTCAGAACTCACGTGTGCCAATGGATTTAATTGAGCTGATCCGTGGCAAAAAGGTCATGGTCGGGGCCATTGATGTGGCAACCAACACCATTGAAACACCTGAAGAAGTTGCAGATACCTTGCGTAAAGCACTTCAGTTTGTTGATGCAGATAAGCTTTATCCATCAACCAACTGTGGTATGACACCATTATTTCGTGAAGTTGCCAGAGGCAAGTTGCATGCGTTAAGCGCAGGTGCGGAAATCGTTCGAAAAGAAATTTTGGGCAAATAATTTAGAATTGAGAACATGATGTAAAAGTGACCTGTTTAATGGCTGGTTAGGATTAAACAGGTCATTTTTATTGGGAATAAAATGATGATTGAAGCAATAGACTTTAGAAATGCAATGTCTTTGTTAAGTAGTGCGGTCAATGTCGTGACTACGGCAGGCATGTCTGGTCGTTATGGTTTTACTGCATCTGCGGTGTGTGGTGTATCGGATAGTCCTGCGACTTTATTGGTCTGTATGAATAGAGCTGCGAGTTCGCATATTCATTTTATCGAAAATAAAATCCTAAGTGTCAATGTATTGGCTGAACATCAGCAACATCTTTCTACTGCATTTTCCTCTAAAATTAGTCCAGAAGAGCGCTTTAAACAAGCCATTTGGACAGAACTGGAAACAGGTTCACCGATTTTAACAGATGCTTTAGTTAGCTTTGACTGTGAGATTGAGCAAATTCAGGAAGTGGGCACACATAGTATTTTTATCTGCCGTATTGTTGCAATTCAACAAAGTCAGCAGGAGCAGGGACTGGTTTATTTTAACCGTGTCTATCATCATGTGGGACCACCTCTGAATGAAAGAATATTTAAGTGAAATACTCGGTATATTTTTAGGTGCTGATAAGTGTTTCAAAAATAAAACGATCTGTCATGTTTTTTAGACTATTCCTAAAAAATGCATCGTTATACACTACATTTAATCCAAGATAACGCTCCAAAGAGCATAAAGTAGGAATAACAACATGAGTAACTTCTTAAATAGCATTAAATCGCGTCGTAGCATTTATGCAATTGGTAAAAATCTTACCGTTGACCAAGCAACGATTGAAGAAACAATTCGCGAAGCAGTAAAACACAGCCCATCATCATTCAACTCACAAACTTCACGTGTTGTAACTTTATATGGTGAATCACACCATAAATTTTGGGAAATTGTTCGCGAAACTTTACGTAAAATGGTTCCTGCGGAAGCATTTGCAAATACTAGCGCGAAAATTGATAGTTTCTCAGCAGGTTTTGGTACAGCGTTATTTTATGAAGATCAAGATGTTGTAAAAGGTTTACAAGAGCAATTCGCACTGTATGCGGATAACTTCCCAGTTTGGTCTGAACATTCAAGTGCCATTGCACAGTTCGCAACATGGACTGCATTATCTGAAATTGGTGTTGGTGCATCATTACAGCACTATAATCCAATCGTGGATGCCGAAGTGGCTGAAACTTTTGATATTCCATCAAACTGGAAACTACGTGCCCAGTTAGTATTCGGTTCTATTGAAGCAGCTGCTGGCGAAAAAACCTATATGGATGACGCTGCACGTTTCAAAACTTTTAACTAAGTAAATATATGTATCACTAAAAAGAGCACTCAATGTGCTCTTTTTTTATTAAAGGTTGTATTCATAAAAGAACTATGGTGCTTAGCATTAGAAATGATGTATATATCTTAAAAAAAGCCAAATTGTTGGAATAGACAGTTTTGTTTTATGTCATAAAATGGTCATAATCGCAGAGCATAGTGCTTACGATTTTATAAATTGTTTATATCGAAGAAAGTCTAATGTCTTTAGAGTTGGTGTTGCTGCTTTCGGGTTATTATTGAGTAGTTCAGTTTTTCAGCAGTGCAATCCTGCACTGAAGAAATCCTGATTCTTGCGGTAAATGGTCAGAAGTAAATAATGGTTTAATTCCTTCAAAAGAAAAATAACTATCAGGTTGATGCAGCGACTTAACGGTAAATGTTCGTTACCGTGAATATTTTGAACACTTAAATGGTGAACTTTTGATATTGTGAAATCTGGTGTGGTAACAATTCAAGCAACAGATCTTAAAGATAATCAAACTTATAATTTGGCACTCGTAAATGCTCCAAAGACTTTAGTCAAGCAAAAAGAATTGCTGAACAGCCTACGGTTGCTTTATATGATCAAAAGTAAAAAAGCTTGTAGTACAGCAAACGATTGCAAATAATGAAGCTCAACCGTGGTTTTCCGATAATAGTTGTGGCTCGTACCTTAGATTTAACCCAAAAATAAAAATAATGTTGTGAATCAGCACCACCATCTATGCAGCTTCGACAACAAATGTAGAACCTGTTGCTGTAACAGCAACAACGGTAGTATCTGGCAATATAAAAACCACAGATCGGCAATTAGTAGAGTTGTGGCAAAGCACATCGAAAGCTGAGCGTCAAAAATTTATGGCGTGGTTAGCAGGGCAAACGAACTAATTGCTCCACTGTAAAAGAACCGATGTTATCATCGGTTTTTTACATTAGTATAAAATAGAAAGGTCTTTAAACATTAGAACTGCAAAAATTGATCATGTAGCGCAATTGGTTGAATGAATCAATTTGGCTGATCGAGCTCAATGTGTATTATTAAATGCTCATTCAAAACGACACAAAAAAGAGGAAGCCATGCTTCCTCTTTATATTTGATTTGTTAAAGATTAATTACCAATCCAAATATAATAGCCTAAGATCATCAGAGGCCATGCAATATAAGGACTAAATAACCATTTCCATAACCAAAATCTTGGTATAAACCCAACACCATGAATAAAACCGCCAGAAATACCGACCATGACGAGCATCAGCATACTGTGGTTGTAGTGACCATTGGCATCTAACATTAATGATGGGTGTACCAATAAAATAGCAGCAAGTGGCAATGCCAACAAAAACGAAACGGTCATTGCAAGCACTTGAGCTTTACTATTCTTCGGTGTTGTCATTGCTTGAGCCATTACTTATTCCTCATCTAAATCTTGATGGTGTTCGATATAGAGCGCACTGAGTACACCTGCGAAGCACGCCATCAAAATGCCTAGAATCCATGCAAAATACCACATTTCACATCTCCTCATTAGTACAAACTATGTGAATTTTCTTCAATGTGTTTGTTAGTGATGACACCCCACATTTTGTAATAAGACCAAGAGGTATAGATCAAAATGAGAGGAACAAAAATACAAGCAGCAACAGTCATTACACCAAGAGTTTTGTGACTAGAAACAGCATCCCACATCGTTAAACTTGATGTTGGATCGATACTTGATGGCAATAAGAATGGGAATAATGCAAAACCAGCAGTTAAGATCGCACCCACAATCATCAGACTCGTACCTGTAAAACTTGCAGCTGCCTTACGTTTTCCAGCACTAAGAATAACCAATAATGCACCTAGGATTGCAACAATTGGTGCAGCCATAGTAATTGGATAGGTTGAGTAGTTATTCAACCAACCATGGTTTGCATTTGTTACAACTTCTTTTGCAAGTGGATTTAATGCAGCATTAGTATTAACAGCAGTAGCATAACTATAGCCTGAGATATTTCCAAAGAATAACCAAGCGCCAGCCGCTAAGAAACATACAAGGAATGCGATTGCCATAATTTGAGTTGCTTTAGCCGAACGGTTATGTAAATCACCATCAGTACGAAGCATTAACCATGCGCCGCCATGAGCAGATAACATTGACAAACTCACGATACCGCAAATCAACGCAAATGGATTCAATAATGCAAAGAAGCTGCCTGTGTATTGAGAACGTAAGGTGTCGTCTAAGCTAAATGGTACGCCCAAAAATAAGTTACCAAATGCAACACCGAATACTAGTGCTGGTACAGCACCACCAATGCACAGACCCCAATCCCAAGAAGTACGCCATTGAGTATTTTCTAATTTAGAACGATAGTCAAATCCAACAGGTCTGAGGAATAGCGCAAATAGAACGAGTAGTAATGCCCAATACATTCCAGAGAAAGCGACAGCATAAACCATTGGCCATGCAGCAAAAAGTGCACCACCAGCGGTAATAAACCAGACTTGGTTACCATCCCAGTGTGGTGCAATCGTATTGATTGCAGCACGTCTTTCAGAATCAGTTTTACCTACAAATGGCATCAGCGCCATTGAGCCCATATCAAAACCATCGGTGAGGGCAAAGCCAATCAGTAATACACCAACCAATACCCACCAAATAATTTTTAGGAGTTCATATTCGATCATGATTGAGCCTCCCCAGTTTTTGCAGCTAGTTTTTCAAAATGATATTTACCAGTGTGCAACGAACTTGGACCTAAACGAGCAAATTTGATCATTAAGTACATTTCAATAATGAGCAGTACCGTATAGAACGCAGCAAGTGCAATAATTGATCCCCATACATCACCTGTGCTTAAAGAAGATGCAGATAGATGTGTTGGTAAAACTTCACCAATAGACCATGGTTGACGACCACCTTCAGCTACATACCAACCTGTTTGAATTGCAATCCATGGTAGTGGAAGAGCAAATAGAGCAAATTTAAGTAACCACGGTTTTGTTTCGGCATTACGTTTAGCGACTGACCACGCAGCCAGTAGGAAAAGTAATAACATTAATGCACCAGAAGCCACCATCGCACGGAACGAGAAGAACAATGCAGCGACATTTGGAATGGTATCTTTAGTTGCTGCTTTGATATGTTCTTCAGTTGCGTCAACAACATTCGGTGTATATTTCTTTAATAGCAGACCATAGCCTAAGTCTTTTTGATTTTTTTCAAATGATGCAAGTAACTCTGGGGACTGATCGCCCGCACGGAGTTTTGTTAATTCGCTATACGCCACCATACCATTACGAATACGGATTTCATGCTCTTTCATCAAGTCATGTAAGCCAGTAACTTCTTTGTCCGTCGAGCGAGTTGCAATCATCCCCATAACATATGGAATTTTAATTGCATAATCGGTACGCATTTCTTTCTGGTTAGGAATACCAAATAAAGTAAATGCGGCAGGTGCGGGTTCAGTGTGCCATTCAGCTTCAATTGCAGCGAGTTTAGTTCTTTGCACATCACCCAATTCATAACCTGATTCATCACCAAGTAAAATGACGCAGAAAGTTGAAGCTAAACCAAAAATTGCAGCAATCGCGAAAGAGCGACGAGCAAAGGGCATATCACGTTTCTTTAGCATATAATAGCTTGAGATGGCGAGTACAAAAACTGCACCTGTGACATAACCGGCAGAAACGGTATGTACGAATTTTACTTGAGCGACTGGGTTGAAAATCAATGCACCGAAGTCTACAAGTTCCATACGCATGGTTTCGTAATTAAACGCAGCACCAACTGGGTTTTGCATCCAACCATTGGCGATCAAAATCCATAATGCCGACATATTTGAGCCAATCGCCACTAGCCAAGTTACACCTAAGTGTTGAACTTTAGAAAGACGATCCCAGCCAAAGAAGAATAGACCAATAAAAGTCGATTCTAGGAAGAAAGCCATTAGGCCTTCAATTGCAAGCGGTGCACCAAAGATGTCGCCTACATAGTGAGAATAATAAGCCCAATTGGTACCAAACTGGAATTCCATCGTTAAACCAGTAGTTACACCTAAGGCAAAGTTAATCCCGAAGAGTTTCCCCCAAAATTTGGTCATGTCTTTGTAAATTTCTTTACCAGAAATCACATAAGTGGTTTCCATGATGGCAAGAATAAAAGCTAGACCTAAAGTTAGAGGGACGAAAAGAAAGTGATACATTGCGGTCATTGCGAATTGGAACCGCGAAAGATCGACCACGCTTTCAGA
>JAXMGF010000014.1:0-43794 GCA_046347365.1 Acinetobacter sp.
AAACACTATCAATTGAAAGGTCAAACGATCAACGCACTGGATCAAATTAATTTAGAGATCCCAGAAGGCAGCATCTTCGGCATTATTGGTTATAGTGGTGCAGGTAAAAGTACCTTAATCCGACTGATTAACCTGCTTGAACGCCCAACGCAGGGACAGGTAATTATCAATCAGAAAGACTTTACTGCAATGGATGCGCGTACGCTTCGTCAAGAACGTGCAAATATCGGCATGATCTTTCAACATTTCAATTTACTGCAAACTAAAACAGTATCTGAAAATATTGAAATGCCACTCAAATTATTGGGGCATAACAAAGCTGATCGTGAAAAGCGCCTAGCAGAACTATTAGATTTCATCGATCTCAAGCACAAGAAAGATGCCTATCCTGATGAACTTTCAGGAGGACAAAAACAACGTGTAGGTATCGCCCGCGCGCTTGCAAACCATCCCAAAATTTTACTGTGTGATGAAGCAACCTCTGCACTTGACCCTCAGACCACACAATCCGTTTTAGCGCTATTAAAAAAGATTAATAAAGAACAAAAGATTACCATTGTGATGGTCACCCATGAAATGGATGTAATTGAGTCAGTCTGTGACTATGTTGCAGTCATGGAAGCAGGTCATGTGATTGAAACAGGCCCTACCCTCAATATTTTTAGTCAACCCCAGCATTCGACTACAAAGACCTTCATTCAAACAGTTTTGCAACAACAGTTACCAATTAATATCCTCAATAACCTTGAACATAAGCATCACAATAGTATTTATAGTCTGCAATTCTTGGGGACATCTGCTCAAGAAACCGTCATTCAAGCTGTGATTAAGCAATTTGATTTGAGCCTAAATATTCTTTTTGCCAACATGACTGAAATCAATGGCACTGTGATTGGACAGATGTTTATTCAACTTTTGGGTGATTCAGCGACTATTCAAGACGCTATTAAGTTTCTTGAGCAACAAGGCGTGAAAGTTGAACAATCAGGAGTAAGCCAATGAGAGATTTAATCGTACAATGGCTTACTGAAGCTTCCGCGCCGTTTTGGCACAGTTCCCTTTCAATTGATCAGTTCGTCACGGCATTACAAGAAACCTTTCAAATGGTTTTTTTCTCATTGCTTTTTGGTTGTATTTGGGGATTGATTCAAGGTGTAACTTTAGTTGTCACTCGCACAGGTGGTATCTTACAAAACCGAGCAATCTATTATTTTCTCAACCCAATTGTAAATGCACTACGTTCTTTACCATTTATCATCTTACTGATTGCAGTTATTCCATTAACTAAATTATTAGTTGGAACTTCGATTGGTACTTGGGCTGCGATTGTTCCCCTCACCATTTATGTAGGTCCGTATTTAGGGCGATTGATTGAAACTTCATTACTTGAAGTGAATGAGGGTATTATTGAATCAGCTCAAGCTATGGGTGCCTCACCTTGGCAGATCATTTTTAAATTTATTATCCCCGAAGCACGTAGCTCATTAATTTTGAACCTGACCACAGGGACGATTTCCTTAATTGGTGCAACTGCAATGGCTGGCGCAGTTGGTGCAGGAGGTATCGGTGATTTAGCTATTTCCTATGGTTATCAACGTTTTGATACCAGTGTTGTTATTTTAACCGTGATTGTACTGCTAATTTTAGTTCAACTGGTTCAATCATTTGGTGATTGGTTAGCAAAATTACGCTAATCACAGCAACAGACAAAGCTCTCATTTTGAGGGCTTTTTTTGTACCTTTCTATTTTAAGGAAAGTAAATTTCATTTGCAGCTTTGAATGTATTGACATGTAAAGGCACTAAATCATCCAGTTGTTGATACCCACCCGCCAATACAAACAGTAATGGAATTTTCATTTTTTTTGCCATTTCAAAAACTAAGCGATCTCGCTCATATAACAGCTCAGTGGTAAACCATTTTGAGCCATATTTATCTAGTTGGTGGCAGTCCATACCAGCTTGATAGATGATTAGATCTGCTTCCCAATGTGAGGCATATTGAAACGCTTCAAAAATTGCTTCGCGATACAAATCAAAATTACCCTGTTTAGGATGAATATAACGGGTCAGGCTACGCTCCCCTGCCTTGCAACCAAAACGAATCCCAAAAATTCCGAAATTGACCAGATTGGTGAGTCTATTGGTAAATATTGCCGTTCCATCTCCGCCATGCTGATCACAGTCCAGCACAAAGATACGTTTTTCAGGATTTTGTTTAGCAACCAGAGCCAAACCATTAAAGGTACAATATGCCGCACCAGACTCATAACTGGCATGATGAAAACCCTGTGCGATATTGGCCGCAATCCCCTCTTTAAAGGCAATATCAGCGCCAAGCAACTGCCCTGCCTGTACTGATAGGATTGCGTCCCTTAATTGCTCATTCCACGGTTTAAAGCCCTGTATGGTTGCAAATGCGGACTCACCTGCCAGAAAGGCCTCCACATACTGCGGATTATGGAGTTTCTTTAAAATTTCAACATCAATCAAACCTGGATCAATCAGTTCAACCATTTTATGCTTACGCAACACATCCGCAACTGCGGTGAGTTTTTCCATGCTATTGGTATGCGTTTGGGCATAATAGCGTGGAGAGTAACAGGCTTTTAGCATGGATGTCCTACCTAAATTTGATCCTGGGCAATTTCCATCAGTTGACTCAATTCAGTCGTATCAGGTCGAAATAATCCATTATCCACCTGTTGTTTAAAGTGAGAGTTAAATGCACGGGCGCGGTTTTTAGGTGACACTGCCAAAGTGGTTAGACGCAAAAACCAGAAACCATTCATTTCAGAGATGGGAATCACATAGCCTTTATATTGTTTATTTTTATGTTTTTCCAGTTGTTGAATATCGTAATTTGCTGAAAACAGGCTACCTGCGGGTAAACGCACCCCATTCATCATCAATGGCACCAGACTGATACAAGAGTGATTATCTCCCATATTCAGCTTTTCCATCATAATCGGCTGGTCATGCTCATCGACAAAAATATTAATTTCACCCTGTCTTAATAAACAATGGTGCGCGATGCGTAGAAAGAATTTCTCTGCCATTGGGCAGGACCCAACTTTGGGTTTTTCTTCCAGCGCATGGCATTCAATCATCTCAATCGTCCGTGTATTCTGCGGCAAAATAATATCGGCAAGCAACTGGCAAATCAGAATACTTTCCTCAAGTTCAGCATATTGATGGATATTTCTTAATTTGGCCTGAAAATCCACTTCCTGCCTTAAATTCTGGGCAAATGTCTCTTCTGGATTTAGGCGTTGCAGACACTGCTGCACATCGGCATGTATATCCAGATTGCGCCAAGTGGCAAGTTCCAAGCCATAGCAAGAGCTCTGGTTTAAAATATTTCTCAGTCCCTTGGTTTCATAATCATCAAAGATTCGTAAATCCTGAAAACCAAGCGCATCACGCGGCTGTGAGACAAATTCGGCAATCACACGTGTTGCCTGAGTATAACCGCAACCGCGACGTTCGGTTTGATGACTAAAGTGCTCATTCAGCATTTCAGTGAGTTTGGCAGACAAGGGCTGCAAATATTTTTTAAAAATCACCACCACTTCGTGATCAACCAAATCAGACATAACTTCCTCTCTTATTGTTATGATTTATTTGCATTTCATCCTGAAAAATTGCCCTGTACTTATGTTGTCCAGCAATCTTTTTAAATTGTCACCACATCTAATTTTATATACTTAAAGATGAATATAAATCATTAACTTATAAAACTTTTATACCATATTTATTTAAAATACTACACTTGTCAACTCTAAAGATTTTCTGGTCTTAAAGGTGTCAGAATTTACCCTAAACCGTCATTTACATAACACACTATTTTTGCACTCTTTACTATTTCCACTTACACTAGACACAGGTGATGGTCTTTATCATCAACCCAGCAATAACCACATGAAACAAAAATTTAGGACTCGGCTATGCATTATAAGATTCATGCAATTGACGTAAAAAATGCCTTAAAAAACTATATTTGGTTATTGGAAGATACCACGACACAAGAAGTTGTTGCGATTGACCCCACTGACGCAGATTTGGTGACTGCATTTTGCCAACAGCATCAACTGCACCTAAAACAGATTTGGCTGACCCATTGGCATCGTGACCATACCGATGGTGTACAGGGATTATTGGCAAAGCAAAATATTCTGGTGTATGGCCCACGCGATGAACTTAGTAAAATCCCCCTTATTTCAAACCCACTGCAACATAATGACCATTTCCTTTTTCATGACCTAAAAGTTGAGATTATTGCCACACCTGGTCATACACTCGGTCATATTGTTTATTTTATTGAAGAAATTGATACCCTGTTCTGTGGTGATACCCTGTTTGCAATGGGTTGCGGTCGCCTGTTTGAGGGTACGGCTGAGCAGATGTATCATTCACTGAATCGGCTTGCTGCCCTGCCAATCCAAACCAAGGTTTACTGCACCCACGAATATACGCTTGCCAATGCTGAGTTTGCATTGACCATTGAACCGCATAATGTTGCACTGCAAGAGCGTATGCAACAGGTCAAGGCATTAAGGGAGGCTGATGAGATTACCCTGCCAAGCACCATTGAACTGGAACTTGCAACCAATCCCTTTTTGCGTACCGAAAGTGCGGAGGAATTTGCCCACCATCCGCAGCCTAAAAGACCAATTTTAGTCTGGCAATCCGATATAAATCCATGCATTTTCCGCTTTTGCATTAAAGTGGAAAATGGAATTATTTTTTACATTTAGGATTAAATGGATTTTTACACATTTTTTTAAGCATAGCCAATAAAAAATATTTTTAATAATAAATACAATCAATTAAAAAACACACAGATAAACTTTACCTTATAAAAATTACGCTATTTTTACATAATTTACATGCAGAAAAATAAAAATTTTCATTTGCCCTTTAAAAATTTTCACTGACCCTTATTAATAAACACAGGTTCACAAGGAGTTCTGGTATGAAGAATAGAGTTGTTAAAGCAAAAAATTTATTGGCCTTTCGTATTTGGTTAGAAAAATTAGGATATTCCGTTAAGAATCTGGCAGATAACCGCGGATTTACCTTTAGCTTTAAAAAAGAATATGGATTGGTCACAGGTGACCTATCTGGTAATGCTTTAGCAATGCAACTGGGCGAAGAATTCGAAGACCACTTAAAAGCATAATCATGATTTTATCCTTACATAAACTAGGGTTTCATATGGATATGAAATCCTATGATATGAATAGTTGATCTGTGTTTTAATTTTTATCTTATTGCTGATTTCTCACTTTCTAACCAACTGTCATCAAAATAACGTTGGAACAATTATAATTTCCAAGTATCATAATGTCCTAGTCGAGGGATGCTGCGACAATTGATTGGCGCTAAAGATCAATTTGCCAGGCTCGACGATCGGTTGAACACTCGCTTTAACCAACAACGGCATCCGCGAACAGAATGATCCATACTATTTTTCTAGGAGATCCTGATGAACGCGGTTACTGCTTCATTTACAGATTATAAAGTCGCTGATATTTCCCTTGCTGACTACGGCCGTAAAGAAATCAAACTTGCTGAAGCAGAAATGCCAGCTTTGATTGGTTTACGCAAGCGTTATTCGGCTGAAAAACCACTTGCTGGCGCAAAAATTTTGGGTTGTATTCATATGACAATCCAAACTGCAGTTTTAATCGAAACACTCGTAGAACTTGGCGCTGAAGTTCGTTGGACATCATGCAACATCTTCTCTACTCAAGATCACGCTGCTGCTGCTATCGCTGCTGCGGGTATTCCTGTGTTTGCTTGGAAAGGCGAAACTGAAGAAGAATACATGTGGTGTCTTGAACAACAAATCAATGTAAATGGCACACCTTGGGATGCCAACATGATTCTTGATGATGGTGGTGATTTAACGCTACTTGTTCACGAAAAATACCCTGAAGTGATTGCAAAAATCCACGGCGTAACTGAAGAAACAACAACAGGTGTTCAACGTCTGTATGAAATGTTACGTGATGGTACGTTAAAAGTTCCTGCAATCAACGTAAATGATTCCGTAACGAAATCTAAAAACGACAACAAATATGGTTGCCGCCATTCTCTAAATGATGCAATCAAACGTGGTACAGATATGTTGTTATCTGGTCGTCGTGCACTTGTAATCGGTTACGGTGACGTAGGTAAAGGTTCTGCACAATCACTTCGTCAAGAAGGTATGATTGTACGTGTAACTGAAGTAGATCCAATCTGTGCAATGCAAGCATGTATGGACGGTTACGAAGTTGTATCTCCATACAAAAATGGTGTTCAAACAGGCAAGAAAGAAGACATCAACCTTGACCTTCTTCAAAACACTGACCTTATCGTAACGACAACAGGTAACTACCACGTTTGTGATTCTGCAATGTTAGATAGCTTAAAAGCAGGTGCTGTAGTGTGTAACATCGGTCACTTTGATACAGAGATCGACACTGCATACTTACGTGGTTACAAGTGGGTTGAAGTTAAGCCTCAAGTTCACCAAGTGTATCGTTCAGAAAATGAAAATGATTACTTAATCCTTCTTTCTGAAGGGCGTTTAGTGAATCTTGGTAATGCAACAGGTCACCCATCACGTATTATGGATGGTTCTTTTGCTAACCAAGTGTTAGGTCAAATGCACTTGTTCGCTGAGAAATTTGCCGATCTTCCTGAAGATCAAAAAGCTGCGAAAATCCGTGTAGAACTGATTCCTAAGAAATTAGATGAAGAAGTTGCTGCTGCAATGGTGCTTGGCTTTGGTGGTGTACTCACCCAGTTAACGCAAGTACAAGCAGATTACCTCGGCGTTGCTGTGGAAGGTCCATTCAAATCTGACGCTTATAAATACTAAGAAAATCAGGGCAGACGTTTACGGACTGCCCTTTTTTCTAAAATAATGTCTAAGCGATTAAAAAAGGATTTGAAATGACGAAACGTGTTCCTATTTCTTTTGAATTTTTCCCGCCAAAAACTGATGCTGGCGCTGAAAAGTTACGTATCGTTCACCAAGAACTACAGCGATTAAACCCAGAGTTTTTCTCCATTACTTATGGTGCTGGTGGTTCTACTCGTGAACGCACTTTAGCAGCCATTAATGATTTTAATGGCAAAGGTACGCCCGTCGCCCCTCACCTTTCTTGTATTGGCGATGATAAAGCTCGTATTGCTGAGCTCTTAGATTTATATAAATCACAAGGGATTGACCGCATCGTAGCATTGCGTGGTGATTTACCTTCAGGTCAAGTTGGTCTTGGCGAATTACCTTATGCTCAAGATCTTGTTCGCTTTATCCGTGAACATTCAGGTGATCATTTCCATATTGAAGTTGCTGCGTACCCTGAAATGCATCCGCAAGCTGATAGCTTTGATGGTGACATTCAACGTTTTGTTGAAAAAGTGAATGCAGGCGCGAACGCAGGTATTACCCAATTTTTCTTCAATCCAGATGCTTATTTCTATTTCATCGAACGTATTGCTAAAGCTGGTGTGGATATTCCCGTTGCGCCTGGCATCATGCCAATTACCAATGCAAGTAATTTGATTCGCTTTGCGGATGGAACTGGTGCAGAAATTCCACGTTGGATTCGCAAGCAACTTGCTGCTTATGGTGATGATAGCGAAAGTATTAAAGCATTCGGCCATGAAGTGATTGTGAAGCTTTGTGAACGTTTAATTGCGGGTGGTGCGCCAACACTGCATTTCTATTCAATGAACCAAACCGAACCAACTCGACAACTCGTTGTTGACCTTGGCTTAAACTAATTTGCATGAGCATTCCCCAGACATGAACCGTTTTTACATCGAAGCCGAATTAAACACTGGCAATACCATTGAATTGACGGAATCGGTGTTTCATCATTGGGTGCGTGTGCTCCGTGCAAAAGAACAGGAACAGGCCATCTTCTTCAATGGAAAAGGTGGCGAATATCGCGTAACGCTCACTGAAATCAACAAAAAAAATGCGTTTGTGTCAGTTGATCATTTTGAGCCCGCTGATCGGACACCACCCTTTAAAGTGGTTTTAGGCCAAGTGATGAGCAAGGGGGATCGCATGGATTATGCGATTCAGAAAGCCACTGAACTTGGTGTGACCACTATTCAACTGTTGACCAGCGAGCGTTGCGAAATGCGCCTGAAATATGACCGTGATCAAAAGAAGATTGATCATTGGCAGTCTGTGGCGATTGCAGCATGTGAACAATGTGGCATGAATATCGTACCGAAAATTTTAGCTCCACTCCGTTTAGAGGACTGGTTCAAAAGTGACCTTCCTGCCACCAAATTAGTGTTAGCACCGAATAAAGATCAAGTCGATGTGCTAAACAACGTCAGCAAAGATTTGGCTTTATTAATTGGGCCTGAAGGTGGTTTAAGCGAAACAGAAATTAGCGCTGCAAATGCTGTTGGCTTTGAAAACTGGTGTATTGGTTCTCGGGTATTACGCACTGAAACCGCACCCGTGGTTGCTTTAGCAATCTTAAATTATCGCTTAGCTGAGTAATTTATCCACTTTTGAAGAAATCGATAGCCAATAACATTGCAATTTACAAAGCACAGGATTATTCTCGAAGAAGATCTTAAAGATTTTGCATAGAATTTAAACACAAAACCGCAATAGTTTATGCATGAAGGTAATGTTATTTAAAATATAAATGATGGAATCATTTAACTAGATTTTGGAGAAGTATGTCAGACGCTCAAGATGAATTGTTGCAGCAATACTTATATGCTGCGCAAATCACCAATACCATTCGGCTTATTCGATTCTTTTTGGTCAGCGTCCTGATTGTTTGTCTGTATGTGTTTTTTATTTATCAAATTTCATTCTCACAGTCATCACCCTACCTCAATATCTGGTTTATTCTCACTGAACTGACCATTGGTTCGTGTTTACTGCTCACTGCAATTCACTTTAAAGCAGGACAATATCAACTCCAACATGCAGATCGCTGGCTAAAATTGGTGTGTTTCTTAATCGGAACTGCAATCGCAATTGGGGTAAGTTTGCTGTATTACTTTTTACCCCATCAAAACCCTGAACTAAACATCCATGAAGCCATTATTTTAGCCGCCTTATTAATTATTGTGAGTCAAATCTTTGCACTCACCTTTTTAACGCAACGCTTGAGTTATTTTTGTTGGGTATTCTTTCCAGTCATTACGCCCTATATTGCCGCGCAGTTTTTAATTCGCTCTGAAACTTCTGCTTTCTTTTTTCTGGCAACAAATTTTGCCTTAATTACTCTAATCATTTGTGCCAATACTTCAATGCATATGCATCGTCGCTTATCGAGCGTCTATTTTAAGAACGACCAACTCAAAAAAGCCGCAGAGCAACAAGTTGACTGGACAGATCAACTCTGCCAACAATTGCAAGTGGAAATGAACAAATCTAAAGATATTGAATTACAACTGCAATTTAACAATCAAATGCTAGAACAAAAAGTTAGAGAACGTACCTTTGACTTAGAGCAAACCCATCAAAACTTAATCAATCAACAACATAGTTTAATTTTGGCACATGAAGCCGCAGGTATTAAAGCATGGGACTGGAATATCCGAGAAAGAAGCATTGTCTTTGGCACTGGCTCACAGCAAACTCGTTTAAAAAATTCCAAAAAGCATCTGAATAAATTACAGCAATTAATTCACCCCGATGATGTTCCACACCTTCATCAAACCATGAAACGGCATTTACGTGGTCAGACAGAACGCTATCAAGCCACTTATCGCATTCAACATAATTCAGGTCAATGGTATTGGGTGCAAGATATTGGGCGGGTAATTGAGCGTGATCCTGTCACCAATAAACCTTTACGCATGGTCGGGGTTCGCCGTGACATTCACCAAGAACGAATTGCACAAGAACGCTTAAAACTCACTGCTAGGGTACTTGAACAAGCGGCTGAAGGTATTTTTATTTTAGATGAAAACCTGCGCTATATTGAAAGCAATCCATTCTATGCACAAATGAGTGGATTTCAACGTGATCATATTATAGGTAAATATCTGTTTGATCTAGTCACATCCAGTAAAGCAAATCCACGCATGAGACAAGAGGAAATTGTTCAACAATTACTCAGCAAGGGTGAATATCATACTGAAAAGAGTATAAAATTCCGCTCAGGAAAAGAATTAGAAGTTCGTTTGCATATCATTGCAGTCAAAGATGAGCAAAACCGTATTATTAATTATATTGGAATTTTGTCTGATTTAACCGAACATAAACTAAAAGAACGGCGTTTATCCTATTTAGAAAATTATGATCCGCTGACCGATCTCCCCAATCGTTTTTATTATAATTATCAATTACATCTATATCTTATTTCACAGCAGGATTCATTGCAGCAATTGGCGGTCATTCGACTCAATATTGACCGTTTCAGACCTTTAAACGAATATTTAAGCAATAATGGTGGTGATGAATTACTCCGTCAAGTGGCGCAGCGTTTACGTATCACCAATGCCGAAGCGCTAATTGTTGCGCACTTAAATGGCGATGATTTTGCAATTGTGTATGAAATTTCTCATATTCGCCCTTCAATCGAAGAGCACTGTGAACGTATCACCAAAGCCTTTAATTTGCCGTTTAATGTACAGGGACAAGAACATATTATTACTCTGTCGATGGGGGTTTCCCTCTATCCTGAACATGGACGCCAGTTGGATTATCTAAATAATTGTGCTGAACAAGCCTTATCTGAAGCCAAGCGTTTAGGTGGCAATACCATTAAATATTACACTTTAGACAACACCAAACTGCTAGAGCAAGATGTGCATTTAGAGCGTGACTTACGCCAAGCCATTAAAAATGATGAATTAATTGTATATTATCAACCTAAAATTGATTTCCATAACTATCAAGTGGTTGGGTTTGAGGCATTGGTACGTTGGCAGCATCCAAGCAAAGGCATTATTCCACCCAACCTATTTATTCCTATTGCAGAACAAACCAGTTTAATTTCCGATATTGGTCGAGTTGTGATTCAACAAACAGCCAAACAAATTCGTGAATGGAACCTGTTAGGTTTTGATCATATTCGAGTATCAGTCAATGTGGTTGCACAACAACTGCAACGTGGTCAATTGCTGCAAGATTTGGATGATGCGATTAATACCTATCAAATTTCAGGTGCAAGCTTAGAATTAGAAATTACCGAATCCTCTTTAGTGGAAAATTCCACAACCGTGAAGTCCTTATTAGATGAAATTAAACAACGTGATATTCATATTGCCATAGATGATTTTGGTACAGGCTATTCTTCACTTTCTTACTTAACTGACTTCCCAATAGACATTTTAAAAATTGACCGTAGTTTTGTTTCTAAAATTGGAAATACCAAACAAGAAGCCATTGTCAATGCCATGATTGCCATGGGCAAAGCCATGGGCCTAAAAGTCGTAGCGGAAGGGGTTGAGACCGAACAACAGCGCGACTATTTGATGCACCAAAACTGTGACATATTGCAGGGTTACCTGTTTGCCAAACCATTAACTGCCGTACATGCAACTGAATATCTGCAACAGCATACCCAACTGTCAACCGCAAGATATTCCATTTAAAATGATTTTAGACTTTTTGCCTGTTGATTTTGTCATCATTATCAATTGTCAATAAGCCTCATCGTTCAGTGAAAATAAGCTTTTTTGACTGGGCGAAAACATGAACTAGTGCTATATTCTTGTGCACTTATCTTAATATAATCATCAGCCATGTATATGCCTGATTATTATCGAAACAATCGAGACTCAGATGGACGATCAATCTTTAAAACAAGCCGCTTTGTATTACCATGAATTTCCTACACCTGGAAAAATCAGCGTGACACCGAGTAAGCAACTCGTAAACCAACGAGATTTAGCGCTTGCATATTCTCCTGGTGTCGCAGCTCCATGTCTGGAAATTGAACGTGACCCTTCTGCCGCCGCTAAATATACAGCCCGTGGCAATCTGGTCGCCGTTGTGAGTAATGGTACAGCCGTGCTTGGTTTAGGGAACATTGGTCCCCTTGCCTCCAAGCCTGTAATGGAAGGGAAAGGCGTTCTATTCAAGAAATTTGCTGGTGTTGATGTATTTGATATTGAAATTGCGGAAAATGACCCAGACAAGATCGTGGATATCGTTGCCGCATTGGAACCAACGTTTGGTGGTATCAACCTGGAAGATATCAAGGCACCTGAATGTTTCTATATCGAGAAGAAACTTCGTGAACGCATGAAGATTCCTGTGTTCCATGATGATCAACATGGTACCAGTATTATTGTAGGCTCAGCATTGTTGAATGCCTTGCAGATCGTGAACAAGAAAATTGATGAAATTAAAATCGTTGCATCAGGTGCTGGTGCTGCCGCATTGTCATGTTTAGATTTACTTTGTGCATTAGGCGTAAATAAATCGAATATTATTGTGGCTGATTCTCGTGGTCTTCTAACAACTTCACGTGAAGGACTTGATGAATCGAAAAAACGTTATGTTCAAGATATTTCTGCCACTCAATTACATGAAGTAATGGCTGGCGCAGATATGTTCCTCGGCCTTTCGGCGGCAGGAATCTTAACCAAAGAAATGGTTAAGGAAATGGCTGAAAACCCAATTATCTTTGCATTGGCAAACCCAGACCCAGAAATTTTGCCTGAACATGCGCACGAAGTTCGCCCAGATGTGATTATGGCAACTGGTCGTTCAGACTATCCAAACCAAGTAAACAATGCACTTTGTTTCCCATATATTTTCCGTGGTGCACTCGATGTCGGCGCTACAACGATCAACGAAGATATGAAAATTGCTTGTGTACATGCGATTGCACGTATGGCACATATTGAAGCAGATGCTGCGACTTACGGTGAAAAATCTGCATCATTCGGTCGTGATTACTTGATCCCTCGCCCACTGGATCAGCGCCTGATTCTGGAAATTGCACCAGCAGTGGCAAAAGCAGCAATGGATTCTGGTGTTGCGACACGTCCAATTGAAGATTTCTCTGCATATCGTCAAAGACTTTCTGAGTTTGTATATAACTCAGCATTCTTAATGAAACCGATTTTCTCTCAGGCAAAAACTGATCCTAAGCGTATTGCATATGCCGAGGGTGAAGATCAACGTGTATTACGTGCGGTTCAAATTGTTGTAGATGAAGGTCTGGCTAAACCAATTCTTGTTGGTCGTACAGCCGTTATTGAAGACAATATCAGAAAACTCGGTTTACGCTTACAGCACGGTGTCAATATTGAAATCGTCGATCAAGAAAACAATCCTTTATATGATGATTTCTGGAAAGACTACTACAATACAATGCAACGTAAAGGCGTAACTGTTGAATATGCGCAACGTGAAGCACGTCGTCGTTCAACCTTAATCGCCGCATTGCTAGTTAAGTTCGGTAAAGCTGATGGTATGCTATGTGGTACTTATGCGAGCTACGATATCCATTTAGATTTCGTTAAAAACGTGATCGGTTTAAAAGAAGGTCGTAGTACACTCTTTACACTCAATGCATTAATGCTTGAAGATCGTAACTTGTTTATTGCCGATACCTATGTAAATACCAATCCAACTGCTGAACAACTTGCAGAGATGACTATCTTAGCAGCCGAAGAAGTGCGTCGTTTTGGTATGACCCCTCGTGTCGCTTTACTTTCTCACTCAAGTTTTGGAAGCGATCAAGTTGATCCAAGTGCTCAGAAAATGCGTGAAGTTTATCGTTTACTTTCTGAGCAAGCTCCTGAACTTGAAGTTGAAGGTGAAATGCACGGTGATGCTGCATTAGATGATAATATTCGTCATTTTGCATTTCCAAATTCACGCTTTAAAGGTTCAGCAAACTTGTTGATTATGCCGAATTTAGATTCTGCAAATATTTCATTCAACTTGTTAAAAGCAACATCTGGTAATAATGTAACGATTGGTCCAATCTTGTTAGGCGCAGCAAAGCCAGTTCATATTTTAACACCGACAGCAACTACCCGCCGTCTAGTGAATATGACAGCTTTAACCGTTGCTGAAATTCAGCAAAGCCAAAACTGATACAGTTTAAGCATAGCTTTTAACATTAAAAGCTATGCTTAATGCTTGAGAAAACCTCTATTCTGTAGCATGATTGTGTGAAGAATAGAGGTTTTTTATGCAAGTTTATTTAGTAGGCGGTGCTGTTCGAGATCATTTACTCGGTCGCCCCTATCACGAAAAAGATTATGTTGTGGTTGGAGCAACACCTGAACAATTATTATCTCAAGGCTACCAACCCGTTGGAAAGGATTTTCCTGTATTTCTTCATCCAAAAACAAAAGAAGAATATGCACTAGCACGTACTGAAAGAAAATCAGGCATTGGCTATCACGGATTCCAATTTTTTACTGATACCACTGTTAAATTAGAAGAAGATTTAATTCGACGTGACCTAACAATTAATGCAATGGCAATGGATGAAACTGGACAAGTTTATGATCCATATGGTGGTCAAAAAGATCTTGATCAGAAAATCCTACGCCATGTTTCAGATGCATTTACAGAAGATCCCTTACGTGTGCTACGTGTTGCTCGCTTCGCTGCTCGTTATGCTAGTTATGGATTTGAAATTGCAGAAGAAACTTTACAATTAATGAAAAGGATTGCCAATTCAGGGGAACTGAATGCTTTAACACCTGAACGTGTATGGAAAGAGACTTCTCGTGCATTAATGGAAGATCATGCCGATATCTATTTTCAAACATTAAGAGATTGTGATGCGCTAAAAGTACTGTTTCCTGAGATAGATGCATTATTTGGTATTCCTCAACGCCCAGAGTACCACCCTGAAATAGATTGTGGTGTACACACCTTAATGGCACTAAAACAAGCTTGTCAGGCCAACTATGGACTAGATGTACGTTTTGCTGTCTTGGTGCATGATTTAGGGAAAGCACTGACCCCAACTGAGGAATTACCACGGCATATCATGCATGAGGAACGTGGTTTGCAACCCGTAACAGAGGTGTGTGACCGTTTAAAGGTTCCCTCTCAGCTCAAGAGTCTGGCCCTGACCGTCTGTAAAGAGCATTTAAAGTGCCATCAGGCCAAGAGTTTAAAACCAGGTACTTTATGGCGTTTACTACAACGTTTGGACGTTCTACGGAAACCAGAAAAGGTTGAGGCATTTGTACAGGCATGTGAATGTGACGCAAAAGGCCGCCTGGGTCTGGAAGACCGTCCTTACCCACAGGCCCAATATATTCTGGATGCAATGCAAATTGTACGGAATATTCGGGCACAGGATTTACCTGAACACATCACAGGGCCTGAGATTGGTGAAATGCTGATTCAGTATCGAATTGAGGCATTGGCACAATTCAAACAGCAACACGATGAGTCATAGTTTGGGGATGTAAAAAAGAACCAATAAAAAACCCAGCCACAAGGCTGGGTTTTTTGAAAAGATACGAATTACTTCGCAGCTTCAGCCTGAGCAGCAGCAACTTCTTCTGCAAAGCTCATTTCAGCTTTCTTCTCAATACCTTCACCCACTTCGAAACGAACGAATTGAGCTACATTGGTACCCGTTGCTTTCAATACATCAGCAACTTTCTTGTCGTTGTCGATTACATACATTTGACGGTCAAGTGCAACTTCGTTCAAGTATTTGTCAACTGAACCACTTACCATCTTCTCAACGATGTTGGCTGGCTTACCAGATTCCAACGCTTTCGCTTCAGCAATTTCTTTCTCTTTTGCGATCAAGTCAGCTGGAACGGCTTCTGCATTTACAGCAACTGGGTTGAACGCAGCAACGTGCATTGCAATACCTTTACCAGTGTCAGCATCACCTGTGTAAGATACAACCACACCGATTTTTAAACCGTGCTTGTAAACAGCCAGGTTTTCGCCTTCAACGATTTGAGCACGACGAACCTGGATGTTTTCACCGATTTTTTGAACAAGCGCAACACGAGCTTCTTCTACAGTCGCACCGTCTTCAAGCTTAAGTTCAGCAATTTTTGCAGCATCAGTTTCATTTGCAGCAAGCGCAGCAGCAGCAACCTTATCAGAGAAGTTTTTGAAGTTTTCGTCTTTTGCAACGAAGTCAGTCTGACAGTTAACTTCAACAAGAATTGCTTTGTTACCGTCTTGAATGATTGTGATCGCACCATCAGCAGCAATGTTACCTGCTTTTTTAGCAGCTTTTGCCTGACCTGATTTACGAAGGTTATCAATTGCAAGTTCGATGTCACCGCCTGCTTCTGTTAATGCTTTTTTGCATTCCATCATTGCAAGACCAGTACGGTCACGTAATTCTTTTACCATGCTCGCAGTAACTGCAGTCATGTTGTTCTCCTAAAATCGGTAGAAAATAAATCTGTTCAACAAAAACGGCCCAAAGAATCTCTGGGCCGTTTGCAATCTCGACGCTTTAATCTGCCACCATTACATGTCGCAAAAATGACAAGCTTGCGTCAAAACGCATTAAGCCTCAGAAGCGTCTTTAGCAGCGTCGTCGCCTTTCGCTTGTGCATTTGCTTGTGATTGAGCATATTCTTTACCAGCAAGAATCGCATCAGCCATAGCAGAAGCATATAAAGTTACTGCACGGATCGCATCATCGTTACCAGGGATAACGTAGTCTACGTTGTCTGGGTTAGAGTTTGTATCAACGATACCGATTACAGGAATACCTAGGTTTTTCGCTTCTTTGATTGCAATCGCTTCGTGATCAACGTCGATTACAAATAATGCGTCAGGTAAACCACCCATGTTTTTAACGCCGCCTAAAGCACGTTCAAGTTTTTCCATCTCACGAGTACGCTCTAAAGCTTCACGTTTAGTAAGCTTAGCAAAAGTACCATCTTGAGATTGAGTTTGAAGATCTTTTAAACGGTTGATAGATTGGCGAAGTGTTTTCCAGTTCGTCAACATACCACCTAACCAACGGTGATCTACATAAGGTTGACCAGCACGTTGAGCTTGTTCACGGATGATGTTAGAAGCAGCACGTTTAGTACCAACGAACAATACTTTGTTCTTTTTGCTTGCAAGATTGTTAACAAAGTTCAAAGCATCATTTAACGCAGGAACAGTGTGCTCAAGGTTGATGATGTGAATTTTGTTACGCGCGCCGAAAATATATTGACGCATTTTTGGATTCCAAAAACGAGTTTGGTGACCAAAGTGTGCGCCTGCTTGAAGAAGGTCGCGCATGCTTACGTTGTAATCTGCCATTTTCTTTACCTTAAAGTTTGGGTTAGGCCTCCATATATCCGCATCCTCCACCCTAACGGGCACCCAGAGTAATGTGACGATATATGTGCGGATTTTATTGCCCCATCGCACAAAGCCCGTGAAATTTATTCACGAAAAAGCATTTGATAAAATGGGCGGCTATTTATACCATAGTCACAAACAAATTTCCAAAAGTTTTTAGAGATCATGAATACAACTTATACAGCCCCTCGTCGATTAATCAAAACACCTGAAGAAATTGAAAAGATGCGTGTTGCAGGCAAATTGGCGGCTGAAGTTCTAGACATGATTAAACCGCACATTAAAGCGGGTGTAAGCACTTTAGAACTCGATACCATCTGTCGCAATCACATTGAAAATGTACAGCAGGCCATTCCTGCCTGTGTAGGTTACGGCGCGGCACCAGGCCGCCCTGCTTTTCAACATTCAATCTGTACTTCTGTGAACCATGTGGTTTGTCATGGTATCCCATCTGAAAGTAAAGTCTTAAAAAATGGCGATATTCTGAATATTGATGTCACCGTGATTAAAGATGGTTATCACGGCGATACCAACATGATGTATATCGTCGGTGGAGAGACTTCTATTCTTGCGAATCGTCTCTGCCAAGTTGCACAAGAAGCCATGTATCGTGGTATGGCCACGGTTAAAGATGGTTCTTATCTGGGTGATGTTGGCTATGCTATCCAGCAGTATGTGGAATCGCAACGTTTCAGTGTGGTGCGTGAATACTGTGGTCATGGGATTGGTAATGTGTTCCATGATGAACCGCAAGTTTTGCACTATGGTCAAAAAGGCACGGGCATGATTTTGGAAGCAGGCATGACTTTTACCATTGAGCCAATGGTCAATGCAGGTGTTTGGCAAACCAAGCTGTTAGGCGATAAATGGACGGTGGTAACTAAAGACCATAAGTTGTCTGCTCAATACGAACATACGATTCTCGTCACCAAAACAGGAATTGAAGTGTTAACAGCACGTCCTGAAGAAGACTTATCACGTTTTATGTAGACACTCATTTAAATAAGATATAAGAAGCTGCTTCGGTAGCTTTTTTATTAAGATGCGGATTGTGATGAATATAGTCAAATCATCAAATTTTGCTGTTTTAATAAAAAATAAAAAGCCTATAAACAATCAAAAAGCTTGCTGAGTGACCTTGATCAGCAAGCTTTTTTTATTGCTCAAACAAAAGGGCTGCCCTTAAGCAGCCCTTTTTCATTAAATATAATCAATTAGTTATTGTTGTTTAGGCAATGGAATATATTGCGACTGGGCATTTTGCTGCACTTTACGCTCGCCTACTTTGACCTGCAAGGTTTGCTGCTTGCCATCACGCTCAACAACTACATCAATCACACTTGCAGGTGCCTGCAAGGCCACATAATTGATCAGGTGTGATGCTGAGCTAATTTGCTCATTATTGACCTGAATGATTTTATCACCACGCTTCACGCCCGCAGCATCGGCTGGACCATCACGCAATACATCTGCAACAATGACACCGACTGGTTTTGAGGCCAGTACATCTTCATCCAGCGTATTTGGAATCAGGCTAATGCCCAACCAGCCACGTACAACACGACCATCTTTTAAAATCGAGTTGAGAACCTGCTGGCAAATCTGTGCAGGAATCGCAAAACCAATCCCCAGCGAACCACCAGACTGCGAGAAGATTGCAGTATTTACACCAATCAGGTTACCCGCAACATCAATCAATGCACCACCAGAGTTACCTGGGTTAATTGCAGCATCGGTCTGAATAAAATCTTCATAGGTATTGATACCTAGATCTGAACGACCTGTGGCGGAAATAATCCCCTGCGTGACAGTCTGACCCACTCCAAATGGATTACCAATCGCCAGCACGACATCCCCAACCTCATTACCACTCAGTTTAAATGGCAGAACAGGCAGTTTGTCCAGTTCAATCTTAATGACAGCCAAATCAGTATCAGGGTCAGTTCCGATCACCTTAGCTTCAGCACGGCGACCATCATGCAACGCCACTACAATATGTTCAGCCTGAGCAATCACATGGTTATTGGTTAAAATATAACCATCTGCACGAACGATAACACCTGAACCTAAACTATTTTCATTTTGAGGCTGTTGAGGGGCTTGATTACCAAAAAACTCACGGAACACAGGATCATTCAACAATGGATGATTCATCTGCTTCACTTTCTGCGTGGTAAAAATATTTACCACGGCTGGCGTTGCAACCTTTACCGCAGCACTATAGGAAACCACGCCACCCGTTCGGGTTGTATCAATCAGTGGCTCCACTTTTTCGGCAGGCATTTTAACGCCATCGGCAGCGACTGTTGGCTTCGGCTGATGCAATTTTTGCCAGCTTAGGAAACTAATGATAACAAGAATGAGTAATACCCAAGGTAACCATGTAAATGCACGGCGCACGTTTATTATCCTCTAGGCGAACAATGGAGTTAATATATTGAAGAACAGGAATTTTCCACTATTGTAAAGTAAATTGCCTAAAATCAATGCAAAAGTTACAAAAGTTTTGTCTAGCTTTAGTTACATTCAAAAATATGGTTTTATGGATACTTGTATAGATGTAAAGCATTTGAGGAATCGCATGGCAAATTTGCATGATATTGTGCAGTGGTGTAATCAGACATTAAAAGCAAATGAGTTTAAGGACTATGCACCGAATGGGCTACAAATTGAGGGCAAGTCCAAAGTCAATAAAATTGTTTGTGCTGTCACTGCCTCTGAAGATGCCATTGATGCGGCAATTGCTCAACAGGCGGATGCCTTGCTGGTTCATCATGGCTATTTCTGGAAAGGTGAACCCTACCCAATCACAGGGATGCGTGGCAATCGCATTAAAAAACTCATTCAAAACAACATTTCACTGATCGCCTATCACCTGCCCTTGGATGCCCATCCTGTGCTGGGAAATAATGTAGCCATTGCGGAGTTAATCGGCTTACAAGATTTGGAAGCGCTGGACCCAACCGAAAAACATCCCATTGGCAATATTGGCTATCTGGATCAAGCCCTGAGCCCTGAACAATTTAAGGAAAGACTACAGGCGGTCTTTGATTTTAGTGTATTACATCTGGCATGTGATAAAGCCCTGATTCAGAAAGTTGGCTTTTGTACAGGCGGAGCACAGGACTTTATTGATAAGGCAGCTCAGGAGAACTGTGATGCCTATATTTCAGGTGAAGTGAGTGAGCGTACGTTTTATCAGGCTAAAGAATTAGGTGTTCATTATTTTGCATGTGGGCATCATGCAACAGAACGTTATGGTGTACAGCGTTTGGCTCAGGCCATTGCCAAGCAGTTTTCCATACAAGCTGAATATTTTGAATTAAACAACCCGATTTAACCCAATGGCATAATTCGATTCTGTTCAACATATTTTTCCATAACATTGTCTGTGGTTTCAAATCAAGCTTTGCTTTACTTGAAGCTCAGGTTATACATTTAAATTAAGTCGTTATTGTGTATAGTTCTTTAAAAGACTGCACTATTCTCTGTAGAATCATTTACAATAGAGCCACTTAATGTAAAACCCAGCAATTGCAAGGATTGGAACATGACAACCATTACTTTACCTGCACTTCCATATGGCTATGATGACTTAGCTCCGCACATTACTCGCGAAACTTTAGAATACCATCACGATAAACATCACAATACTTATGTTGTTAACTTAAACAACCTAATCAAAGGTACTGACCTTGAAGGTAAAACTTTAGAAGAAATCATCAAAGCATCTGCTGGCGATGCTTCTAAAGCAGGTATCTTTAACAATGCTGCACAAGTCTGGAACCACACATTCTACTGGAACAGCATGAAACCAAATGGTGGTGGTAAGCCTACAGGCGCAATCGCAGCTAAAATCGAAGAAGCTTTTGGTAGCTATGAAAAATTTGCAGAAGAATTTACCGCTGCTGCAACAACTCAGTTCGGTTCAGGTTGGGCTTGGTTGGTTGCCGATGAAATCAATGGTAAATTATCAATTACCAAAACTTCAAATGCAGACACCCCGCTTGCTCACGGTCAAATTGCGGTATTAACCATTGACGTTTGGGAACATGCCTACTACATCGACTTCCGTAATCTACGTCCAAAATACATTGCAACTTTCCTGGAAAGCCTAGTGAACTGGGACTATGCAAATGCAAAACTTGCAGGTCAACCAGCAGGTGTTGAGAAATAATTTTTATTTCTTTTCATAAAAAACTGCCCACTTCGGGCAGTTTTTTTATGCGTAAAACCTAAAAAGCATATTTATCAAGCAAACAATTCATTTTATTTAATATTCTTATTGACGCATACGTTTTTCATGCCTAAAATGCGCATCAGATTCTCCAATAGCTCAGTCGGTAGAGCGACGGACTGTTAATCCGCAGGTCCCTGGTTCGAGCCCAGGTGGGAGAGCCAAAATTCTAAAAAGCCCTGATTTGATCAGGGTTTTTTTATTGTCAATGCTTTAATTTATTGTCATCCCTGTTGTAACTCTATTTATTTTTTATGTTGCATCTCGTATATGTTTTAGCCCTGCGTCCCTTTTCAACCCTATAATAAAAAACGATGGTCATATTAAGGAAAACCATAATGAAGAAACTACTTCTCAGTTTATTATTCTTATGCAGTCCAGTCATGGCTGCACAAACAACATGGTATGCAGGCTCGACTTATAAGGGTACTGTGACTGTCCCTATTGAAAATGGGCCAAATGTGGTCTGGAAGTGTAATGGTAAAGTTTGTAGCATGTCTGGGCCCTGGGGCAATGACCTGTCTCTGGACTCCTGTCAAAATCTGGTTTTGCGTATTGGCAAGATTAGCTATTATAAAAATTCAGTGGGAGCAAGCTGGACAGCGCATTCGTCCCAATTAGCCCAATGCAATCAGATTGCACGTTAATATAGCGATTTTAAGCACTTAACAGTTTATTATTTACACTGATTTTACTTGACTATAAACGTCTTGCCCCCTAAAATTCACTCCAGATTCTCCCATAGCTCAGTCGGTAGAGCGACGGACTGTTAATCCGCAGGTCCCTGGTTCGAGCCCAGGTGGGAGAGCCAAAATTCTCAAAAGCCCTGATTAATAATCGGGGCTTTTTTATATTAAGTACAATGCATACCTTTAAAAATATATGGTCTTATCATAATGCGTCTTATATCGCCAGAAACTGCACCAAAATTTCAACTTATAGATAGCCATGGCAAAGTAGTTCGACTAGACTCAGGTAAACGCACTTTACTTGCATTTTTTCGTGATACAAACTGTCCTTTTTGTAATTTTAGAATTTTCCAATTAACACAACATTATAAAAAACTTTCGGATGAAGGCTTAGAAATCATTGCATTTTTTTCATCAACACATGAAGAAGTCAATGAATTTGTAAGAAAACGCCCTCGCCCTTTTACGATCGTCGCCGATCCTGAAAATATCGCCTATAAAGCTTATGGTATTGAACGATCAATTGCACGCTCTGCTTATAGCGTTTTTCGACATTTCATCTCATGGGTTTTAGGCATCAAAATAATTGGGGCTGAGGGTTTAAAAAAGAATCTACAAAATCCAAGTGATATTATGCCAGCAGATTTTTTAATTGATGAGCAAGGTTATATTATTGAAACATATTACGGTTCTGATGCTAGCGACCACATTCCATTTGAAAATATTTATAAATTTTTAAATGCTGATCAGAACCCTAAGTAGTCTACAACACCTCGTGTTTAATTGATTTATGCAAAAATGGTGTGTTTAGCGACTAGGCACACCGCTATGGAAACGGAACGTATCATCTGGCGTTAAAATTAGATTCTTTTCCACTTCACGGATATGTTCAATCCGCTGCTGAATATTTTCTTCTGGATCTTTAAGTTTGGCAGTTTTTGCAACATCCAATGCCAGTGCCAGATAATCCTCAAAATGACGAGATTCCGATTTAAGCAAGTAACGATAGTAACGTCCAAGTTCATCGTCTACAACAGGTGCCAGCGCATAGAAGCGCTCACACGAGCGTGCTTCGACAAATGCGCCAATAATCATCACATCAATCAATGCTTCAGGTTCATAAGTACGGATTTCTTTACGTAATCCACCTGCATAGCGCCCTGCACTCAAACCCTTCCACTCTTGGCCACGTTTGTTCATGAATTCCAAAACCTGCTCATAATGCAGCATTTCTTCACGCACCAATTGCGCCAATTTCACTTGTAAGTCGGTAAAAAAGCTATAGCGAAACATCAGGTTCATCGCTGTACTTGCCGCTTTTTTCTCACAGTTGGCATGGTCTTGCATTAAGATGTCAAGGTTATTCACCGCTTCATCTAGCCACGCCTGAGGAGTGGTACAACCTAAAAATGCAATGACAGGTTGCATCAACTCATCATAATTTACACTACTCATCAACTTATCTCGCAGCAGCCTGAATTGCTGCTTTCATCTCTTTTACTGCTTGAGCCAAACCAACAAATACACTATCGGCAATAATTGAGTGTCCGATGTTGAGTTCATGAATGTGTGGAATTGCTGCAATTGCTGCCACATTATCCAAATTCAAACCATGTCCGGCATTCACAACCAAACCTTTAGCTGCTGCATATTCAGCACCTTTGATAATACGAGCTAATTCAGCTTGTTGCTGCTCAGCTGTCTCGGCATCAGCATAAGCACCCGTATGGATTTCAATGGTTGGTGCACCACATGCGACAGCTGCGTCAATTTGTGCAAAATCTGCATCGATAAACAAAGACACATCACTGCCAATCGCTTTCAGTGCTTCAGTTGCCGCCTTCACTTTTTCAAAATGCCCAATCACGTCCAATCCACCTTCGGTGGTCACTTCCTGACGGCGTTCAGGCACGAAACACACATGCTGGGGTTGAATCTCTTTGGCAAACGCAACCATTTCATCAGTTACCGCCAATTCCAAATTCATACGTGTTTTTAATAATGGACGCATACGACGTACATCATCATCTTGTATATGACGGCGATCTTCACGCAAATGTAAAGTAATCCCCTCAGCACCAGCCTGTTCACACAACAAAGCAGCCTGAACTGGATCAGGGTAAGTTGTACCACGTGCTTGTCTTAATGTCGCAACATGATCAATGTTTACACCTAAGATTGCAGCCATAAAAATTATCCTATCGGTTTAGCCCTGAATCATTATTTTCAATACATCAGGAATATCAAGTTTGTGTACTTTGAATCCAAAGTTGACGGCTTTTCAGCGGTCGATCACCCAACAAGGCGCTAATCATTTGACGGTATAGTTTACCCAATAATTGCAATTGTTCGTGAGAAAAATCCTGCCCATCTTCATAACTTTGCATGGATGTAATCAATGCACCATCAAGTGTTGAACGCGAAGCTTGTGAAACTGGTAAAAAGCCATCATTGAGTTGAAATTGATAATGCTGGTTGACCTGAATGTCTTGTTGACTCGCATCTGTTGAGAAATCAATGGCGTAGCCAAGTTCAACCAATAGTACATGCTCAAATTGACGTAAAATCTGCCGAAGAAATACAGCAGCTTGTTCGTGTGTCGCCAATTGCTGTAACAGCACTAAAATTAACTGATATTGTTCAAATGTTTGCGGCATCATCTCTTCTAAGGGACATAGTCGCAATAGAATTTCATTTAAATAAAAACCAGCAAAAAATGCATCACCATGAAAGAATACAGGTTGATTCAGAATTTCCAGTTTTGTGAAGTTTTTTAGTTCAGATTTGCCTGTGGCTTGCAGACGAATAGGCTGATATTGCGGCGGTGGGGTCTGTCTTAGAATCCCATCCACCCGCCCATATTCTTGTGTAAATAAATGCACAATATGGCTTTTTTCACGATATTTACGATGATGAATCAAATAGCCATGCAGGACTTCATTACGCATCATAAAGCGATACTAGTCCTTCTTTTTCTCATCCTTTTCTTCATCATCGCCATCAGGAATAACTGCACCAGCCACAGCAGCAGTCCCCTTAACAACACCTTTGGTGGTCTTATAAGCAACTTTAACAGGTACGGTCACAAGCTTATGAACACAGCCTTGCAACATGAAGATGCATGTTACGATTGCGAGTACACGGATTGTTATTTTCATACCTGTTTCCATTGTCTTAAAACCTGTTAAATATCGCTATAACCCAAGCTTTTTAACGCACGCTCATCATCAGACCAACCACCTTTAACTTTCACCCAAAGTGTCAGCATGATTTTCTGTTCAAACATTTTTTCCATGTCTGCACGTGCATCCATACCAATGCTTTTCAGCTTCGCACCTTTATCCCCAATCACAATCGCTTTTTGCCCTTGGCGTTCCACAAAAATGGTCGCATCAATATACGTACAAGGTGGCTTTAAACGACCTGTTTTTTCATTTACGGCTGCTTCTTCGGTTTTAAATGATTCAATTTGAACCGTTAAATCATATGGCAGCTCTTCACCTAACTGACGCATAATTTTCTCACGAATGATCTCACTCGCAAGGAAACGCTCAGAACGATCAGTAATTTGATCTAATGAATACAATGGTGGTTGATATGGCAGATACTTCTCGATGGTATCTCGCAAATGATCGAGATTTGCACCACGTAATGCTGAGACTGGAACAATTTCAGCAAAATTCATGAGCTTGGCACGCTCTCGAATCAGTGGTAAAGCCTCATTTTTATTTTCAAATGTATCCAGCTTATTGATCACGAGGATCACTGGCATATCGGCATTTTTAAGTTTTTCCAAAACCAATTCATCGTTTTGCGTCCACTTTTGTGCATCAACCACAAATAAAACCAGATTCACATCACGCAAAGCAGAGTGTGCCGCACGATTCATCATCTTATTGATGGCACGTACTTCTTTTTTATGCATCCCAGGAGTATCTACAAATACCGCCTGTGATTTCTCACGCGAGTCAATACCCACAATCTTGTGGCGTGTGGTTTGTGGCTTACGTGAAGTAATAGATAGTTTTTGACCCAAGATGTGGTTCATCAAAGTCGATTTTCCTACATTTGGACGACCAACAATAGCCACAAAACCGCTTTTGAAATCTGAGGGAATAGTCGTTCCCTGAGAACTAAAAAATTGATCAACTACATTATTGCCATCTTGCTGTTCAGTTGCTTCTGGCTTATTTTCTTCTGAATGAGACATCAGGTTATTGCTCCAATAATTTTAAAATCTCTGCCGCTGCCGTTTGTTCGGCAAAACGACGACTTGAGCCCTCGCCTATAATTTTTGGCAGTCCCGCTACATCACATTCCACTTTGAAATGTTGATTAGGGGCATCACCCTGAATATCTACAACCTCGTAAACTGGGAGAGGTTTTTTACGTGCTTGTAAATACTCTTGCAAACGTGATTTCGGGTCTTTCAGTTGATCTGTCGGTTCGATATGATCCAGATAAGGCTCATACCATTTTAGCACAATGCGTTCCAACAGGTTGAGATCATTGCTATCCAAATAAATGGCACCAATAATTGCTTCAACGGTATCCGCCAAAATCGATTCACGGTGATGTCCGCCCGATTTTAACTCGCCTGTGCTTAAAATTAATGACCGACTCAATTGTAAGTCATTTGCAATTTTCCCCAAAGCTTCCTGTCGAACCAAAGTCGCACGCATCCGCGTTAAGCGACCTTCATTTTCTAGGGGATAGGCATTGTACAAATAATTTGCAACGATCATCCCTAATAATGCATCGCCTAGAAACTCCAGGCGTTCATAATTGTGTTTATGGCTCACAGAACGATGGGTCAGTGCCAGTTTTAACAAATCAAGCTGTTTAAACTGGTGACCAATTCGCCCCTGTAAACGGGTATCATTGAGCTTGTTTGGCAGATTTTTGGTCAAAGGTTTTCTCAAAATTCATCACTAAACTAATATTCAGCATAAAAGGCTTACGCACTTCATACTTTTTCTTAACAATTAAATCATCTTTATAAGTAACCTGTGCAACATCCTTGAAACGAAGATCCCGAACCCCATTCATATCCAGACGCTGATCCATCTGAGCTGCGAACTTAGTTGGTGTAATATTCTCAGGACTATCCTTTAATAGACCTTCAATTTGAGAATCTATAATTTTATCATCCCAATATGCTGGCCAGATTGCGACTGCTGCCTTTACAGCAATCGCAAATAAAACCACCCCAAATAAAATTGCAATATACGAAGCCCCTTGCTGAGATTTACGCATCTTTAGTATGTCCTATACGTTTTATTTATTAGTCAATCTTACCATTTCGGCCGAAACTTGGCAGGTTAAAACCAGGTTCTTTATGCATCCAAATATAAAAAGCACGACCTGTTAAGTTTGCTTCTGGCACAAAACCCCAAAAACGGCTATCAGCGCTTTGGTCACGATTATCCCCCATTGCAAAATATTGGCCTTTGGGAACAGTCACTTCCCAATCCTGTCCATTACTTTGAATAAAGACATTATTGGCTTTGGCTACAAATGGCACTAACGCTTCTGCACCCTTTAACTGGGCAAATTGAAACTGTTCAGCCAAAGGATTACGTCCCTCCAGATAACGAGTTAAATACTGATGCTCACCCAAAGTTTCTTTAAAGTAATATACGGTTGGAGTTTCAAGTTGGTCTTTCTCACGTTTAACTTTAGTGGCAACTTTTGCAATTTGCTGACCATTAATGATTAGCTGCCCATCTTTAAACTGAATGTGGTCACCAGGCAAACCCACTACACGCTTGATATAGCTAATCGTTGGTTGTGGTGGATAACGAAATACGATGACTTCACCACGCTTTGGTTCGCCAACATTGATAATCTTACTATTCACAATTGGTAAACGTACACCGTAATCAAACTTATTCACCAAAATAAAGTCACCTGTTTCCAGAGTAGGTACCATAGAATCAGATGGAATATTAAACGGTTCATAAAGGAAAGAACGCAGCACCAGCACAACTGCCAATACTGGCCAGAAATCATACGCCCATGTGATCACAAAGTTTTCCTGATCGCGTCCCTTGTTTGCACGTTGTTTCAGTACCAACTTGTCAAGCAACCACACCACAAAGAAAATCAGTGTAACTGGAACGAGAATCAAATTAAAATCAAAATCCATGAGCGATTCCTAAGTCTTTTCTATCGATCAACTTTTAATACAGCCAAGAACGCTTCCTGTGGAATTTCGACACTTCCCACCTGTTTCATGCGTTTCTTACCTTCTTTTTGTTTCGAAAGCAGTTTCTTCTTACGAGACACGTCACCACCATAACATTTTGCCAAAACGTTCTTACGCATGGCTTTCACAGTGGAACGTGCAATGATTTGCGCGCCAATGGCCGCCTGAATCGCCACATCATACATTTGGCGGGGAATCAGGTCTTTCATCTTCTCAACCAGTGCGATACCACGATGGCGCGCATCCTGACGATGGCAAATCATTGCCAGAGCATCCACCTTTTCGCTATTAATTAACACATCAACCTTAACCAGAGATGAACTTTCAAAACGGACAAAGTTATAATCCAGTGATGCAAAACCACGAGAACATGATTTCAATTTGTCGAAGAAATCCATGACCACTTCTGCCATTGGAATTTCAAAGGTAATAGAGACCTGATTACCGAGGAATTTCATATCTTTTTGCACACCACGGCGCTCAATACATAGCGTCATGACATTGCCCAGATATTCCTGTGGCACAAGAATATGACACTCGGCAATGGGTTCACGCAAATCTTCTACTGTTGAACCATCTGGCATTTTTGACGGGCTATCAATATAGATGGTTTCACCTTTTTTGGTGAGTGCCTCATAAATTACAGTTGGTGCTGAACTGATCAGGTCAAGATCATATTCACGTTCCAAACGTTCCTGCACAATTTCCATATGCAGCATTCCCAGAAAGCCACAACGGAAACCAAAACCTAAAGCATCAGAGCTTTCTGGCTCAAAGAATAAAGCCGAATCATTGATTTGTAATTTTTGTAGCGCTTCGCGGAATGGTTCAAAATCACTGGCATCAATTGGGAAAAGCCCAGCATAGACCTGTGGTTTCACCTTTTTAAACCCTGGCAAGATTGCAACATCAGGTGTGGCTGCAAGCGTGATGGTATCACCCACTGGCGCACCAAAAATATCCTTGATCCCCGCAATCACAAAGCCAACTTCACCCGCTTCGAGAATGTCAGTTTCGGTATGTTTTGGATTAAACACACCTACTGACGTGACAGGATGAGTTTGACCTGTCGATTTAACCAGCATCTTGTCACCCTTGCGGATACGACCCTGTTTAATGCGGACAAGTGAGACAACACCCAAATAGTTGTCAAACCATGAGTCAATAATCAGCGCCTGCAATGGCGCATCGCGGTCACCTGCTGGTACTGGAATCACATCGACCAGACGCTCTAAAACACCCTCAACCCCTAAACCTGTTTTTGCGGAACAGGTTGGCGCATCGGTTGCCTCAATCCCGATAATTTCTTCAATCTCATGGATGACACGCTCAGGTTCAGCCTGAGGCAGGTCAATCTTGTTCAGGATAGGCAATACTTCAAGCCCCTGCTCAATGGCGGTATAACAGTTTGCAACAGATTGAGCCTCAACTCCCTGTGCTGCATCCACCACCAGCAACGCACCTTCACACGCAGCCAAGGAACGTGACACTTCATAAGAAAAGTCAACGTGCCCTGGCGTATCAATAAAGTTGAGTTGATATTCCTGACCATTCGGATGGGTATAGTACAACGTGACCGACGCAGCCTTAATGGTAATCCCACGTTCACGCTCAAGCTCCATGGAGTCTAGCACCTGAGCCTGCATCTCACGATCCTGTAAGCCGCCACACATTTGAATGAAACGGTCAGCCAGTGTTGACTTGCCGTGGTCA
The DNA here is from genome assembly GCA_046347365.1 of Acinetobacter sp. Classification (GTDB taxonomy): domain Bacteria; phylum Pseudomonadota; class Gammaproteobacteria; order Pseudomonadales; family Moraxellaceae; genus Acinetobacter. The sequence goes on from JAXMGF010000014.1 coordinate 30,098, forward strand.
ATGTGTGCAATGATCGAGAAATTGCGTATATTTTTGATATCTACGGATTTTTTAGCTTGCGCCATGGGTTACCTTGAGAAAATAGAACGCCTGATACTTTAAAAAAGCAATAGGCCAAAGCGGTTTAACAAAATTGTTGCCGATTATAACAGAACAGCTTTTCAAAGTATCCAAAATAATGCGTTTCATTTAAAGGCTTCATGCTTCACGCATTATCTGGATTCACTCCATAGCAGCATAGGAAATTGAAAAATCCATCGGATTCAGGTCAACTGGAATGGGCTGGTAGGCATGGATAAAACTGGGTGACATGCGTTTGGGACGACCTGTGGCAATTTCAATACAGGCCCATTTGGTGTTGCCAACAAACAAGATATTTTGATCCTTTGGACGATAAAATGCGTACTGGCGAGAAGAGTACAATGCATTAATATCATCCAGCCATGTCCGCAAAATAATCTCCTCCCCCTCAAGCGCAGCCTTACGATACTGCACATGATGCTCAACCGCGACCATCGCATGTTTAAGTTGTATATATTCTGCCAGTCCCAAGCCCAGAGTTTCGATATGCGACTCGGCAACATCCTTCATCCACTGGACATACACCACGTTGTTAACGTGTCCAAGTACATCAATATGTTCTGGCTGAACCTGTATTTTTAAATCAAAAATGGTACTCATTGGTCTGATATTTCATTCGTCAAAGTTTCGTTGCGTACACTAGTCTAAACCCATCGTCATTACAAAATAAAAACCACTCCAATGAGGAGTGGTCTTAAAAATCAAGATGAATTACTGAAGACGCAAACCAACAATTGCACGTTGCCCCTGACGAATAATCACAATACGGGCCACACTATTTTTTGGTAATGCTGCAATTGCCCTGGCAAATGCCTGACTATTGGCAACAGGTGTGCTGTTGACTTGTACAATCACATCCCCCGCAACCAGATTCGACAATGAAGCCAAACCACCACGTTTCACCTCACGGACCAAAGCACCACCATTAACATTTAAACGGCTTTGTTCAGCTTCCGTCAGGTCACGGATATTCATACCCAGGCCATTGGTTGGATTATTTTTATCCTCAGCCGCAGGTGTATCATCTGGTGCGGTACTTAAAGTCGCAGCAATGGTACGGATCTTGTCATCCCTCAGCACTTCCAACTGAATGGTCTGGTTTGGCGCTATACGGTTTAAGCGATAAATCAGGTCGCTGGTACGGCTAATGCTATTGCCATCCAGTTTTAAAATGACATCACCTGGTTTTAAGCCTGCTTTTTCGGCAGGTGATTTTGGCGAAACCTGATTAATCAATGAACCTTCTGGTTTTGGCAGTTTATAGGCATCGGCTAAGTTGCGGTCAATATCCTGCAACATCACGCCCAGATAAGAACGCGTTACCTTGCCATTGGTTTTCAGCTGCTGCACAACATCCATCGCCACATCAATTGGGATAGAGAATGACAAGCCCATATAACCACCCGTACCACTAAAGATACGCGAGTTTACACCCACTACCTCACCACGCTGGTTAAACAATGGACCACCAGAGTTGCCTGGGTTTAAGGCTGCATCGGTCTGAATAAATGGAACTGACGTTTCACCACTCATATTACGTGACTTTGCGCTGACGATACCTGCCGATGCTGAGTAATCAAAGCCAAAAGGAGAACCTATCGCCAACACAGGTTCACCCACTTTTAGCTGATTTGAATCACCAATTTTCAGTTCAGGGAAACTCGCGCCATTCACTTTTAGCAAGGCAATATCAGTGCGCTCATCACTTCCAACTAAGGTTGCATCAAGCTCACGACGGTCATTTAAGGTAATGGTAATACGTGAAGCATCATCAATAACATGACGGTTAGTTAACAGATAACCATCCTTACTGATAAAGAACGCACTGCCGTAAGCGGTTTTTTCCTGTGGCCCCTGCTGTTGGGGAATAATCACCTGATTACCAAAAAAACGGCGTAAAATTTCGGGAACCTGTTGCTGCAACAACTCTTCCTGAGTCATTTTCTTCACAACATTCACACTCACCACAGCAGGGCTAACCTGCTCAACGAGACTTGAAAAATCTACTGGCGATGCAGCATTGACTTGAGCAGCTGCCACCGTAAATACCGCAGCATACATTCCTTGTTGTAAATAGCGACTTTTCATGAAGCAAGAACCTACATACTGATGATCAAATAAAATTCAAGATTATGTTTTTATCATAACCTCACCAATCTTTTCGTAAAAATATGTTTATATTTTCAAGGCATACAACGAAATGGAATGACAGAATGTGAATAAATTGTGGAGTTTTTCCTACATCTTTATCCTCAATCCTGTTTTATCATGCAAAGCCTTAAAAACAGATTAAAACAGTGTACCAAATCGTAATTGACCTATATTTATATAGTCCCACTCAAGAATGGTGAACAATTAAAAGCACTTTATTCGCAAAAAAATTGAGCAATTCTAGGCAGATTGGCACTTGCCTTTTTCATTAAAAAGCGTTGTTATTAGCGAACGTTTGAAAATGAAGCAGATCGTCATGCCTGATTTAGAAACAATTCACCATTTTGATGTGATTATTGTAGGCAGTGGTGGTGCGGGCTTAAGCCTCGCACTCTCTTTACCAAGTCATTACAACATTGCAATTTTGGCAAAGGCGGCGCTCACGGAAGCCAGCACCTTTTATGCTCAGGGCGGTGTTGCTGCGGTACTGGACGAGACTGATTCCATTCAACAACACATTAGTGACACGATGATTGCAGGCGCACATTTATGTGAACTGGATGCAGTCAAACATACCGTTGAGGGTGGCAAACCCTCTGTTGACTTCCTGCTGAAACAAGGTGTGCAGTTCACACTGGATGATGACGAGCAATTACACCTTACCCGTGAAGGGGGGCACTCGCAACGCCGTATCATCCATTCAGCGGATGCAACAGGCAAAGCAATTTCAACCACATTGGTTGAACGCGCCAAAGAACGCGACAACATCACCATTTTTGAAAATTATATTGCAATTGACCTGATCACCCTTGCATAAACTTGGCCACCATAACCAACCCAACCGTGCCATTGGTCTATATGCCCTGAATGAAAGTGCTGAGCAGGTTCATACGTTTTTGGCACCTTTCACCGCTTTGGCATGTGGTGGGGCAATGAAAGCCTATCTATATACTTCAAACCCTGACATCGCAACGGGTGATGGTATTGCAATGGCCTATCGTGCGGGTTGCCGTGTTGCCAATATGGAATTCAACCAGTTCCACCCAACCTGCTTATATCATCCTAAAGCACGTTCGTTCCTGATTACCGAAGCAATGCGTGGTGAAGGTGCTTATCTGCGTTTACCTGATGGTGAACGTTTTATGCTGCGTTTTGATGAACGTGCCGAACTTGCACCTCGTGATATTGTGGCCCGTGCCATTGACTACGAGATCAAGCGTTTGGGTATCCGCCATGTATGGCTGGACATTACCCATAAATCACCAGAATTTATTACCGAACACTTCCCTACACTCTATGCACGCCTGCTAGAGCTTGGTATTGACATTACCAAGGACATGATTCCTGTTGTACCTGCTGCCCACTATACCTGTGGTGGTGTGATGGTAGATTCCAGCAGCCAGACCGATTTGACAGGTTTGTATGCCATTGGTGAAACCTCCTACACAGGTCTGCACGGTGCAAACCGTATGGCGAGCAACTCCTTACTGGAGTGCTTTGTGTATGGCATGAGCGCGGCGGAAGACATTGAGCAGAAATTCGATGCTGGCTTTCAATTTCCTAAAGTTCCTGCATGGGATGAATCACAGGTCACAGATGCGGATGAAGATGTGGTGATTCTGCAAAACTGGGATGAATTGCGTTCAACCATGTGGAACTATGTGGAATTGTACGGACGACCAAACGTTTACAACGTGCCCTGCACCGTATAGAAATGTTAAAACGTGAAATCACGGAGTATTATCAGGACTATCGTGTCAGCAAGAATCTGATTGAATTGCGTAATCTGGTTGCTTGTTTCTGAAATGATTGTTCGCTGTGCCATGCAACGCAAGGAATCCCGTGGCCTGCATTACACACTGGATTATCCTGAACTCTCCAGTGAAATTCGTAAAACTGTTCTGACACCACCAAATTTTGCGGTGGAACAGCCGTTGGTGAATGAGTAATTATATTTATTCGATGCAAAACAGCTTCTAAGCAAGCTGTTTTGCATAATTTAGGACGTCTTCAAACACAAGCTCAGCATTCTGTGTTGCATCCAAACGCTTGATTCGTTCAGGTTCAGCCTGCCACAAGGTCTCATAACCTGCACGCACTTTAGCAAAGAAACTCAACTTCTCCTGCTCAAAACGGTCCAATGCCCCACGCTCTCTGGCACGGGTCATACCCAACTCAATCGGTGCATCCAGCCAGAAAGTAATCTTCGGCATATGGGAAACGAAAGTCTGGTTAAGTAGTTGCAATTTTTCCTGACTTAAGCCACGCCCAGCACATTGATAGGCAAAGCTGGCATCGGTAAAACGGTCACTTAACACAATCTTGCCAGCCTCCAAAGCTGGAATAATCACCTGCTGTAAATGTTGCGCCCGTGCCGCATAGATCAGTAGCAATTCAGTATCATGACTCATTTGTTCTTCATGATTCACCGCCAACAGCAACGAGCGAATCTGTTCTGCCAATGGTGTTCCTCCTGGTTCGCGGGTCAGCACCACCTGTTTACCCTGCTGTTCAAAGTACTGATGAATTTTGCGAATCAGCGTGGTTTTGCCTACACCTTCCGTCCCTTCAAAACTAATAAACATCATTCACCCTGATTTTTCTTTGAACGTAATACGGTTAAATATTCCTGCACCGCACGGTTATGCTCTTCCAATGATGCTGTAAATTTATGCCCACCATTACCTGTGGCAACAAAATAAAGATTTTTTGAGTCATCTGGATGCATGGCGGCTTCAATCGCCTTTTTACTTGGCAAGGCAATCGGTGTTGGCGGCAACCCGTTAATAGTATAGGTGTTATAAGCTGTTGGGGTACGCAAATCATTACGGGTGATATTCCCTTTATATTGATCCCCCATGCCATAAATCACGGTTGGGTCTGTTTGCAAACGCATTCCAATTTTTAAACGGCGCACAAACACACCTGAAACCTGTTGCAACTCGCTATCCAGACTGGTTTCCTTTTCAATAATCGAAGCCATGATCAATGCTTCATACTTATCTTTGTAAGGGAGATTCGCCGCTTTATTTGCCCATGCCTCATCCAGTGATTTCATTTGACGGCGGTATAAATCGGTCAGGATTTTTTTGTCCGTTTCACCTTTGGCAAAGAAATAGGTATCAGGCGCAAACAAACCTTCTGGATGTGCATATGGAATGTCCAGTTCCTTGAGCAATTGATCCCGTGGCAAATCCAGAATGGTTTTGCTGACATTTGGGTCTTTTTTAAGATTCTGGACCAGTTGCTTAAACGTTGTTCCCTCAATCACCAGAATACGGTTCATCTGTGCATTTTCAGCATTCGACAACATATCCAGCACCTGACGAACACTCATGCCATGAGTGACTTCATACACACCCGCTTTCATACTGTCATGAATCATGAACTTCTGGTACAGCTTTAATATTATCGGAAAATTCACCTTATTTTCTTTTGCAAGACGGTCAATAAATCTGGAATAGGTATCGCCCGAAGAAATGACCAAAAGCTGTTTCTTGCCCTCAACAGGATAATTCTTAAATAGGCTTGTCCCCACAATGCTCAACAGGATGACAAGTAAAATAATGATCGCGCCCAAAAATGCTTTCACTGGAAATCTGGATTTCGGCGTGGCTTTCGGTTTTTTATTGCTTTTGCTTGAATTTGGCGGCTTTGGCATATTAATCAATCTGGTTCAGTTTTAAAGTTTTAAATAAATCAAGGCAGGGTTGTTGCTCTAAAGCCCGATCATGAAATCGAACAACTGCTTTCATCGGGTGCAAGGCATTACAGAAAAACAGGCTCTGAATCTGCCCAAGCTCATCTATTCCAATATAACGTTGCTCACATTCAATCTGTGATTGCTGCATCCGCGACAGGATGGTTGCCCGCATGACACCATGCACGCCATTATAGCGAAGTTCTGGCGTAATCCACCGTCCATTTATACGAATAAAACAATTACTGCTCACGCCTTCAACGATATAGCCCTGTACATCACTGACCAATGCCTCAAACCAACCCTGTTGGTCCGCTTCCTGTTTCAATAACACCTGTTCCAAACGGTTCAGGGTTTTTAAGCCCACCAGATTCGGCATGGTTAGGCCCAAAGCACGATTTAGCATGCCACTGGCAATCCATTCAGGCTGGAAAGCCTGCAATGTGGCTGGATAATACCAAAGATAAATGTCTGCTGGATGCAAAGGCAAGCTATAGCCACGGTTTCCCTCTCCACGACTAATCACGATTTTTAAGGTGCCATTTAAGCTTGAATGCTGTTGTTGCAACTGCTCGATTGATTTTTCAATTTGAGATAAATCCACATCCAGACTCAGGCTCTGGCAAGCCCGTTTTAAACGTGCAAAGTGCAATTCTTTTAGTTCAAAATTTCCCTGAAAAATACGTGCTGTGGTAAAGCAGCCATCTCCATAGTGAAATGCCCGATCAAGTAAAGGGATAGAATCAATGAATTGTCCATTTTTATAGCATTGCATGATTCAAACACCTTTCAATCCAAATAGCCTGCACGATTAAATAGAAATAAACCGTTGATTTTAAATAATTATACCAATTTAAGCACTGGAATAAAAATTTATTATTTATCAATAATTCAGCATAGCTTATCTATTTTATGCAATTGCATTTTTTTCATATCAAATTCGTTTTTAATTATTTTTTTTGCAAAAAAACTGGCGTTATGCTGCATCCATATTCCAAATCAAGATTTAATTTCAAGGGGTTTTTCATGCGTTTATCTCAGTTAAAAGTCGGTGTTATTGCCGCATTACTCTCCGTTTCATCTTTCGCGGCACAAGAGTTTTAAATGTCTCTTATGATCCAACTCGCGAGCTTTATACCGATTTCAACAAGCAGTTTGGTGCTTTCTGGAAACAGCGTACAGGACAGGATATTGAGTTTAAGCAATCTCACGGTGGTTCAGGCAAACAGGCCCGTGCCGTGATTGATGGTCTAAATGCTGATGTCGTAACACTTACCCTGCTGCGGATATTGATGAAATCGCTGAAAATGCAAAATTGCTTCCAGCAGACTGGCAGAAGAAACTGCCAAACAACTCAACACCTTATACCTCAACCATCGTTTTCCTTGTGCGTAAAGACAACCCTAAAACAAATTAAAGATTGGAGCGATCTGGTTAAGCCAGGTGTAGAAATTATTACCTGAACCCTAAAACTTCAGGTGGGGCAGCGCTGGAACTATTTAGCAGCGTGGGCTTGGGCAAAACACCAAAAAGGTGGTAACGATGCTAAGGCACAGGAATTTGTTCGCCAGATTTATAAACAAACCAAAGTACTGGATTCAGGTGTATCGTGGCGCAACCACGACCTTTGCTGAACGCGGCATCGGTGACGTGTTGCTGGCTGAAAATGAAGCGTTCCTTGCTGTACGAGCAGCCAGGCAAGCTTGAAATTGTAACTCCATCACTTTCAATTCTTGCTGAGCCACCAGTAGCGGTTGTAGAAAAAATTGCCGAGAAGAAAGGCAATCCTGCAAATTGCCCGTGCGGTTACCTGAACTACCTCTATTCACCAGCAGGTCAGGAAATTGCAGCACGTAACTTCTATCGTCCTCGCAATGCAGCTGTTTTAAAGAAAATACAGCACCACTTTTAAACCTCTTAAGCTTGTGACAATTGATAAAGAGTTTGGTGGTTGGACAAAAGTACAAAAACTCATTTTGATAATGGCGGTATTTTCGATCAAATCGTTGAGACCAATAGTGCAGGCAAATATTAAAGTCTCCCTTACGCTGTAGTTGATAACAGCGCAAGGGGGAAGTTAACAAGGAGAATAGACATGGTTCATACAGTGATTGTTCCTGGTGTTGGTGGCAGTGAAGCACAACACGGCAGTCGTGGTTACAACAGCAAATCGTGTCTAGTTCTCGTGTGCAGCAAAAACACTGGGACCGACCAGTATTAAATGAATGGGTTGCCCAGTTTATCAAAACAGTTGCAGCAATTAAATCGCCTGTGCAAATCGTTGCACACAGTTTTGGTTGCCTGACCAGTGTTGCGGCTCTTGCTGAACATCCTGAACTCAGGGCAAAAGTGGAAAACCTGATTCTGGTGGCACCTGCCAACCCTGCCCGTTTTGGTGAAAGTGGCTTTGCCCGTCATAGTCTGACGGACTACAAGCAATATTTTCATCAGCTCAGCATTGATGTGCCGACCACATTATTGATTAGTGAAAATGATCCATGGCTGGGTTATGTCGATGCGTTACAGCTTGCACAGGCATGGAAACTTACTCCGATTAATCTGGGTCAGGTTGGTCATATCAATGTGGCATCTGGGTTTGGTCCTTCCTGAAATCCTCAATTACATGCTGCCCGAAAAAGATGCAGCCTGTAAACCGAATGAGTCAGGCAAATTTTAACCTGAAATTTGCCTAAGCTCAGCTCTTCATACCTTTAGTTTTCGCGTTATTTATTTGCTTACTGGTCTTTAGCAAGCATCTCTCTTCTTGAGGAAATATCATGTCGCAAAGCGTTCCTGAGCAGTTGCCTGGGTTCGGTCTCTGGCTTTACCCTCGCTTACGTGTCTTCCATTGTGCTTATTCCTTTATCTGCTGTATTTATCAAATCTTTTGGGATTGGATGGGACGGATTATGAAATTTTGACTTCGGAACGAATCTTGAAGTCTTTACAACTGAGCTTTAGTGCCGCGCTGATTGCGGCCCTGACTGTATTTTTTTCACTGGCTTATTACTGGCATGGTGCTTGGTACGTTATAGCTTCAGGCAAAAGAATTGTCGATGCGCTGGTTGATCTTCCTTTTGCATTACCCACTGCGGTTGCAGGTATTGCCCTCACCTCACTGTATGCAAAAAATGGCTGGATTGGACAATATCTTGAACCTTTAGGTATTCATGTGGCCTATACCCCGCTGGGTATTACCCTTGCCCTGATCTTTATTGGCCTGCCTTTTGTGGTGCGTACCGTACAACCTGTACTCAGCGACATTGAAACGGAGCTTGAAGAAGCGGCTTCTGCACTGGGCGCAAATCGCTGGCAAACCATTAGTAAGGTGATTCTGCCAATTTTATTCCCTGCATTACTGACAGGTTTTGCGCTGGCATTTGCCCGTGGTGTTGGTGAATATGGTTCAGTTATTTTCATCGCAGGGAATATGCCATATAAGACCGAGATTGCACCATTGATGATTATTTCCCGTCTGGAAGAATATGATTATGCAGGTGCAACCACCATTGCCGTGGTGATGCTGGTTCTCTCCTTTGCCACATCCTATTTTTAATTAACTTATTACAGGTGCGCGGCCACAACAGGAGAGTTGCACAATGAGCTTAAATAACAATAGCAATGCTTTAGCCCTCAAGTTGCAGACCCGTGATACAACCCGAGAACCGACCTGGGTACGTTATACGCTGATCACCGGGGCAATGATTTTCTTTCTGAGCTGCCTGATTTTGCCGCTGATTCTGGTGTTTGTAGAAGCGTTTAAGCAAGGCATAGAAGTCTATGTTCATGCCCTGACCGATTCAGATACCCTGTCTGCGGTAAAATTGACACTATTAACCGCAGCGATTGCCGTACCAATCAATGTGGTGTTTGGGGTAGCCGCCGCATGGGCAGTGGCTAAATTCCAGTTCCGTGGCAAGGCCATCCTCACCACCATTATTGATATGCCATTTTCGGTTTCCCCTGTCATTGCAGGTTTAATGCTGGTGTTGATTTTCGGTACACAAGGCTGGATTGGTGGCTGGTTAATGGATCATGACATCAAAATCCTGTATGCAGTTCCTGCGATTGTATTGGCGACCATTTTTATTACCGTTCCTTTTGTTGCACGTGAACTGATTCCACTCATGGAAGCACAAGGCACAGAGGAAGAAGAAGCTGCGATTGTTTTGGGTGCTTCAGGCTGGCAAACCTTTTGGAAAGTGACCCTGCCAAATATTAAATGGGGTCTGATTTACGGTGTGATTCTGTGTAATGCCCGTGCAATGGGTGAGTTTGGTGCGGTATCGGTGGTGTCAGGACATATTCGTGGTCAAACCAATACCTTACCGTTACACGTTGAGATTCTTTATAACGAATATACCTTTAGTGCTGCATTTGCTGTGTCTTCATTACTGGCATTTTTAGCGATTATTACCCTGATTTTGAAAACATGGTTAGAAATCCGTCAAGACCAAGCCAACGAACATCAGCCAAATACATAAGGAATGAACACATGAGTATTCAAGTTAAAAATATTGAAAAACACTTTGGTGCATTCCATGCGCTAAAAAACATCTCCCTGGACTTTCCTGAGGGTGAACTGGTGGCGTTGCTTGGCCCATCTGGCTGCGGTAAAACCACCCTGTTACGCATCATCGCAGGACTTGAATCTGCGGATGGCGGTCAGGTCTTGCTTGAGGGTGAAGATGCCACCAACATCCATGTGCGTGAGCGTCAGGTCGGTTTTGTGTTCCAGCATTATGCTCTGTTCCGCCATATGACTGTGTTTGATAATATTGCTTTTGGTTTACGCGTGCGCCCACGTGCCACACGCCCATCAGAAGCTGAAATTAAAAAGCGTGTCACTCGTTTATTGGACTTGGTGCAATTGGGCTTTTTAGCTGACCGTTACCCTGCCCAACTTTCGGGTGGTCAACGTCAACGTATTGCGCTAGCTCGTGCCCTTGCCGTAGAACCACGTGCCTTATTACTTGATGAACTCTTTGGCGCACTAGATGCCAAAGTGCGTATGAAATCACGCCGCTGGTTACGAACCTTACATGAGAACTACATGTCACATCTATTTTTGTTACATGACCAAGAAGAGAGGCTTTGAAGTCGCAGACCAAATTATTGTCATGAATAAAGGTGATGTTGAGCAAATCGTCTACCACGTGAAGTGTATGAAACCAGCCACACCATTTGTATTCGATTTTCTGGGTCAGCTAACCGCTTTGAGGGGAACATACTAGCGGTATCATTCGCCTCGGTGATGACTGTATTCAGTTACCACCGCGATTGATGCACCGCAAGGAAAAGTGATCGCCTTTGCACGACCAAATGAACTACATATCCATGCACAACCACAGCCCAATACCATTGAGGCAACGTTTCTACGTGAAGTCTGGATTGCAGGCAGGGTCATTGTTGAATTACAAGATCGCAGTGGACGTACCATTGAGATTTACTCAGTGTAGAAGAAGCAAATTTACATCAATTCAAGCCAAATCAAACCGTCTGGATTAGTGCAGCTCAACTTCATTTATTTGCAGACCAAACAACGGCAAGTGGCTTAAAATAATATATGAGGAACACTAAACTTCCTTACTGAACTTTAGTTGTCTTCACCCTCTTTATGTGGAAAATATTTATGAACTTTCAACAACTCAGAATTATTCAAACTGTTCGTCAAAACTTTAATTTAACTGAAGCGTCTGCGGCACTTTATACCTCCCAGTCAGGTGTCAGTAAACACATTAAAGATCTGGAAGATGAACTCGGCGTACAACTGTTTGTCCGTAAAGGCAAGCGTTTACTGGGGCTGACTGAACCAGGCCAATCATTGTTGAGTATTGTTGAACGGATGCTGGTCGATGGCATGGTCAAGCGTCTTGCCGATGACTTTAACAAGGTATGGAGCGGCCGAACACTGACCATTGCCACCACCCATACTCAGGCACGTTATGTACTTCCACCGATTGTGAATCAGTTCAAGAAATTATTTCCAAAGGTTCACTTGGTCTTACAACAGGCCAGTCCAGTAGAAATTGCAGAAATGCTACTTCAGGGCGAGGCGGATATTGGCATCGCAACGGAATCATTAACCACAGAGGAAAATCTTGCAAGCGTGCCTTTATTATGAATGGCATCACAGCATCATTACACCTAAAGATCACCCATTGGCCAAATTGAGCAAAATTAGCCTTGAGGTCTTTGGCGGAATATCCGTTGATTACCTATCATGGTGGTTTACAGGCCGTTCAAAAATTGATAAAGCCTTTAAAGATGCGCAACTGCATGCTGACATTGTGATGTTCGCACTTGATGCCGATGTCATCAAGACCTATGTTGAACTCAATATGGGGTGGGTATTGCCGATGATGTCGCGTATGACACAGACAAAGATTATCGCTTAGAACAATTAAAAAACTGATGTTTTTGGAGTGAATACAACATGGATTGCTGTGCGTAAAGGACATCTTTTACGTGGCTATTATGGTTATGAATTTATTTCTTTATGTTCTCCAAAACAAACATCAAAGAACTTAAAAAAGTGGCTTATCCCGAAGAATAAATCAAAACAAAATGAATGGCTTTACTACTATTAGCCATTTATTTTTACCTAAAATCTGAGCATAAAAAAACGAGCTTTAAGCCTGTTTTTTATGAAGAGTTGGGGGATTAGAACTTAAAGCTCACACCCACTTTAGCCACTGGCATCCACTCATACTTACTTTTGTTTTCAATATTACGTTGCTCTTTTTCAACAGCACTTTCTAATGTATTACCATTGCTACCAATGATTTGATCATCACCAGATGTTTTTAAGCTAACTGTTGGATTGCCTGTATAATAAGCACCTACCTCACCAAATAAACCAATATTTTTATATACTGGTGCATTTAAACCAAAGCCTAAATATGGTGAGATATTATTATCGTAGTTCATCGTACCATCAATTTTGGCGCTTTGAGTAGAAGTTGTAGTGAATCGTTCACCATTCACTTTTACTAAACTATTGCTACCAACATTTTTAGTCAAACCATATTCATTATCCAAGTAAGCAACACCAGCAGCTACATAAAGTGAACGAGCGAACGCATTTTGACTCGCACCCCATGGATAAAGTTCAGCATTTAAATATGTGTTGTTATTCTCCATATCCATATCATATTTGGTACCGTCAATTTTCAAATTGTCAGACCATGAAATATCGCCACCATTGTAACCAAGGCTTAAACCTACATATGGATTAACACGATAAGAAACTGCACCACCATAACCTGTAGTACCCACTTCAGCACGAACTGAAACTGGATCTAAGTATGAAGGAAACGTAGAACCTGATTCCTTCACAACTTGTTCATCTGCTGCTAAAGCAGAACCTGCAATCGCTGTTAATGCACCTGCAGCTAAAATAACGCGCAAAGCTTTCATTGAAGTCTCCTCAAAAAATACTTTTATCTAAGGTATAGTTGTTACTGTAATAAAATCTTAAAAGAATGATTGATATCTTTTTATACAGAAACTGATTACTTTCTGTTATTTTTTGATACAAATTCAGAATAATTGTATATTTCAAAATAATGTATAAAAAACAATTAAATCCGAATTTATTACAATTTTATTGCTTAATTTTAAAACACTTTATTGTAACGACTTTTTTCAAAGATTCTTGTATCAAATTAGTGTAAAATCTCGGAAATTTATTTTTGGAAGAATGAAGATCATGTCTCAGCTTTCTACAATCATTGAACAAGCCTTTGAAGACCGTGCAAACTAC
>JAXMGF010000015.1:0-43485 GCA_046347365.1 Acinetobacter sp.
GTTCAGCAATCAGGCGTGAAATGGTGGTTTTACCATTGGTTCCTGTGACTGCAATTCCACGCAGCGCTGTTACAGGATCGACTGCCTGCAAATATTGTTTCTGCCATTCACCCATTAAATAACGGACTTCGGGACAAACCCATTCATTTGCAAGACCTAGATCTGTTTCACTTATCACCGCCAATGCACCCGCATTCAAGGCATTCTCAGCAAATAGACGTGTTTTTTCAGGTTGGCTATAACTGTTTAAGGCAATAAAGATTTGCCCCGCTTCAAGCTTACGGCTATCCAGACAGAAGCCTTTAAACGGTTGTGTATACCAAGCCGCATCTATGCTGATTTGATGTATCTGTTGAAAACTAATCGACATAATTTACCTACGGATTGGGTTTTGTGGGGTATCGAGTGGCTTATCCAGTGGAACATTGAGCAGACGTAAAGACTCCTGCATTATTCGTGCAAACACAGGCGCGGCAACCAGACCTCCGTAGTAACGGCCTTGCGGATTTTCCACCACCACAATCATGGCCAAACGTGGATCACTAATCGGTGCAACCCCTGCAAATAAAGCACGATACTCATTATTGGAGTAGCCTTTACGGTCAGCACGCAACTTGTGTGCCGTACCTGTTTTACCCCCCACACGGTAGCCAGGAATATTGGCCTGGGTCGCTGTTCCGCCTGGCATGGTAACCTGCTCCAGCATCATCAACACTTGATCGGCAATTTTAGGATCAAGCACCTGCTTGCCCTCAGGTGGCCGATCCAGTTTATGCAGGCTTAATGGTACTTCTACCCCATGATTTGCCAAGATGGCATAACCTTGTGCCAACTGCAAAATTGTTGCATTTAAGCCATAACCATAGGCCATCGTCCCCAATTGTGACAGATTCAATTTATCACCTGAGTACAGCAGACCTGAACTTTCCCCTGGAAATTTAACATCTGAACGATGCCCAAAACCAACGCGGCGGAAGAAAGAGGGGATGGCATCTTTAGGCAAAGACAAGGCGAGTTTGGCTGACCCCACATTGGAAGATTTAACGATAATGCCTGTCAGGGTCAAGGCACCATAGTTATGGGTATCGCGAATTGTATGTGAACCCAAACGCATTGAACCTGGTGAGGTGTTGACAATGGTGTTCGGCGTGTATTTGCCACTTTCCAATGCCGCCGCAACGGTAAACGGCTTCATGGTTGAACCTGGCTCAAACATATCAATGGCACCACGGTTACGCATCGCGTCCTTATTGGAAAGCCCATTTTTATCATTCGGGTTATAGGACGGCCAACTGGTCATGGCCAGAATTTCGCCCGTTTTCACATCCACCGCAATCGCGGTTGCAGAACGTGCATTATTCGCCACCCCTGCGGCGGTCAGTTCACGGTACATGATGTACTGCAAACGCGAATCAATGCTGAGGGTGATATTTTCGCCCGATTCAACTTCTTTAATGACCTCTGAAACCTTTAAACGGTTGCCTTTTTTATCCCGAATAATTTTTTGCTCACCATCCAGCCCTGCCAGTTGCTTGTTCAGTTGCATTTCCAGCCCTTCAATCCCTGTTCCCTCACTATTGGTCAGGCCAATAATCTGGGCATTCGGTTGGGGTTGCGGATAGTAGCGTTTATAACTTTTTTCCGCGTAGACACCCTGAAAGTTACGCTTAACAATTAAGTCAGCCTGTTGCGGCGGAATTTCCTTTTGCAGCACCAGATAGCGTGAGCGTGGGCGATCACTCATCTGCTTTTTCAGGCTCTGGCGATCAATACCCACCGCATCCGCCAACTCATCCAGATTCAGGTTTTTATCAGGCAACTGACGTTTTAATTTACGACTGGTCGGGTCTTTTTTGAGCTCAGCCATCGTTTCATCATAAAGCTGTTTGGTTTCCCAATAATCCCTTGGGTCAATGACAATCTTCATAATTGGAGTACTGATCGCAAGTGGCACGCCATGACGGTCACTGATCACCCCACGCATGGCCTCTAAACGTTCAGTCCGCAGAATGTTGGCATTGGCCTTGTTCTGCAAGAAATCCTTATTAATCACCTGTACATAGAAAGCACGCGCTACAATCACCACAAAGCACAGCAGCACCGTTCCCCAAAGCAGGTAAAATCGCCACATATCCAGCGCAAGCGTGGGTTTTTCCGAAATGGACTGCTGTTTTTTTCGTATTGGTTTGCTTCGCTTATCTGCCATACAGCATGCCTTATTTGTCTTGCTTTGAAGTCATAGGGAGAGAAATCACAACCGTTTGTGCCGCGGGTGGTGAAAACATGCGTAATTGCGTGACCGCACGGGAACCAATCTGTGCCGTGGCACCAAAGGTTTGCTGCTCAATCAGCAAACGGCCCCATTCTGCGTTTAAATCATCCTTTTCACGCATGTAGGCACTTAAGTCACGATAATCATGGCGATACTCAAATACCTGAAACACCACCATCATTGCACTAACAAACACCAGCGCAACAAGTACAGCGTAAACAACAACCTTTTTTAGTCCCTTGTTGCCGCTTGATAAAATATCATCATTGTTGTTATTGTTCATTGCTTGCCTTTTTGCTCTAAACGCTCCGCCACGCGCAACCATGCGCTCCGCGAACGGGGATTTGCCTTGACTTCTGCTTCACTGGCACGAACACGTGAAACTTTCTTTAAACGTCGGGTATCCACCTGTGCCTGTGGCATGCCCCAGCCTGAATCTTCAGCCAGACTCGATTCTTTTTGAATAAACTGCTTGATTAAACGGTCTTCCAGAGAATGGAAGCTGATCACCGCTAACTGCCCTTTTGCCTTGAGCAATTCTACCGCCTGCGGCAGGAATGTCTCAATGTCATCCAGCTCTTTGTTAATGGCAATACGAATGGCCTGAAAGCTACGGGTTGCGGGATGCTTATGCTTTTCCCATTTTGGATGTGCGGTTTTGACAATTTCAGCAAGCTGCGCGGTGGTGGTGATTTCACCCGCCTGCTTAATTGCCTTGGCAATACGGCGGCTATAACGCTCCTCACCATATTGATAGATAATATTGGCCAGTTTTTCTTCTTCGATTTCAAGCAGCCATTGTGCTGCGGTTGGACCCTGCGAATTATCCATCCGCATATCCAGTGGCCCATCCTGCATAAAGCTAAAGCCACGCTCTGCCTGATCCAGCTGCGGCGATGACACGCCCAAATCCGCCATAATACCATCGACTTCAGTAATGCCGATTCTGGCAAGCTCAGCCTGAATATCGGCAAAACTGGCATGGATGATCCTGAAACGGGAATCTTCCTGTTCCAGTTGTGCCGCAACCTCAAGCGCCTGGGGATCTTTGTCAAATGCGTAAACACGCGCATCCTGATCCAGCTTTGAAAGTAACAGTCGGGTATGTCCGCCACGACCAAAGGTGGCATCGACATAAATGCCTGTGTCGCGACCTGCCAATACGCCATCAACGGTTTCATGAAGTAAGACAGAAATATGCGACATAAGAAATAGATCAATAGCTAAAAATGTAACTGCACATTATTACCTTGTTTTATGCCAGTACCAAACGACTTTTTGTAGAGAATTCTTAACTTTCTATAGATAAAACCGTTTTCTTCATCTTTTTGGCAAAGAAAAAAGCAAATACATCCTGTGTATTTGCTTTTCACGTTTATTTACGCTGCTTTTGTTCTGAGTGTTTATTGCTTCTCTGTATAAAATTAATGGAACTTTATCTTTTTTTGCAAAAATGTGATGCCATTCCACTTTTTCATTAATATTTATGTTTAAATTGTATCATTAAAGCAATAGTATATTTGCTTAGTTAGTCTTTTAGACTCGAAATCATTTAGGGGCGTATCAATGCGAGCATTAAAATTAAAAAAAACACTATGCTTAAGTCTATTTTTGGCATGTTCAGTCCAGTTCGGGCATGCTGCAATTAAAGAAAGCAGTAACATAAAAACGATTGATAAAGCGACCTCATCTTCACTGATTGTCAAGGCACTGGATCAACAAAAGCGCAACACCAGCATGATTCCATCGACAGATGATGAATTGAAAATGCTGAACACCATCCGCACCACGCCAACACAGAATTTCTTTGCAACGCAGAACCAGCGTTTTTCACGTTTTGTGCAGAGCCTGTTCCAGCAGCAAAATTCCTGATTTTTTAAATATGTAGTCCCCTTGCATGTTTAAATGAGCCTAGTCATGTCGTGACTAGGCTTTTTCGTTATAATAGTGTCAATTTTATTTTAAAAACTCATTCCCATATGAAAGTTCGTACCCGTATTGCTCCTTCTCCTACAGGCTTTCCGCATGTAGGCACTGCCTATATTGCGCTGTTCAACCTGTGTTTTGCCAAACAGCATGGTGGTGAGTTCATTCTCCGTATTGAGGATACTGACCAGCTTCGCTCAACACCAGAATCTGAAAAGATGATTCTGGATTCTTTACGCTGGCTGGGTCTGAACTGGTCGGAAGGTCCAGATGTGGGTGGGCCGCATGCGCCTTACCGCCAGTCGGAACGGATGGGAATCTATAAGCAGTATGCTCTGGAATTGATTGAAAAAGGTCATGCTTTCTACTGTTTTGCAACCGCGGAAGAACTTGACCAAATGCGAGCTGAACAGCAGGCGCGTGGTGAAACACCAAAATACGATGGTCGTGGGCTAAAATTGTCACAGCAAGAAGTGGAACAGCGCCTTGCTGCGGGTGAACCCCACGTGATTCGCATGAAAGTCCCTGAAGAGGGAGTATGCAAGATCAATGACCTGTTGCGTGGTGAAGTGGAGATTCCATGGGCACAGGTGGACATGCAGGTATTGTTAAAAACTGATGGCTTGCCGACCTACCACCTTGCCAATGTGGTTGACGATCACCTGATGGAAATCACCCATGTATTGCGTGGTGAGGAATGGCTACCTTCCGCACCAAAGCACCAGTTGCTGTATCAATATTTTGGCTGGGACATGCCAACCCTGTGCCACATGCCTTTATTGCGTAACACAGACAAATCAAAATTGTCTAAACGCAAAAATCCAACCTCCATCAACTATTATCGCGACATTGGCGTGTTACCAGAAGCCCTACTCAACTATTTAGGCCGTATGGGCTGGTCAATGCCAGATGAGCGTGAGGTGTTCACCTTAGGGGAAATGGTGGAAAACTTTGATGTACAGCGTGTTTCACTGGGTGGTCCAATCTTTGATGTTGAAAAACTCAACTGGCTGAATGGTCAATGGATCAAGGCACTGACTCCTGGACAATTGCTGGACCGTTTACTGGCATGGAAAAATGACCGTCAAACGCTGGAAGATATTGCCGCCGCCATTCAACCACGGATTAACCTGTTGTCTGAAGCGGTAAACTGGGCAGGTTTCTATTTCAACCACATGCCTCAAATCAGCAAAGAACAGTTTGAAAGCAAGAAATTGACTGAAGAACAGGTTCGCCAAAGTCTACAGTTTGCCATTTGGCGTCTGGAAAGCCAGTTCACATGGAACAATGATACGGTCAGCCAGACCCTGATGGACCTGGCAAACCAGATGGAAGTGAAGCTGCGTGACTTCATGCCTGCATTCTTTATTGCGATTGCAGGTTCAACCAGCTCTACGCCTGTCATGCAATCCATGGTGACTATTGGGCCTGACCTGACCTTTGCCCGTCTACGCCATGCGCTTGAGATTGTTGGCTCTCCAAGCAAGAAAGAACTGAAAGTTTGGGAAAAGTTGAATGAAACGCTGAAATTGCCGAAAAATGATGCAAACAGTGAAAATTAATTCAATCTAATCATTGACGTGTGATGGCAATCCTCCTAAGATTGCTGTCACACATACTGGGGTCATAGCTCAGTTGGTAGAGCGCTACAATGGCATTGTAGAGGTCAGCGGTTCGATCCCGCTTGACTCCACCAAGTTTCTTATGTGTATTTTTCATCTGCGCCATGCAGATAAATGACTGCCTCACCTGTCCCTATCGTCTAGAGGCCTAGGACATCGCCCTTTCACGGCGGTAACCGGGGTTCGAATCCCCGTAGGGACGCCATATTCTGTTTATCCAATAATTATACTTTTCTCTCAATCTTTCCATTATTCAGATTGCACATTTCCGAATTTTCCATAAAATAGCCGCTTCTCCATGCTTGGACAAATTGTGCTATGCAATCTTCCAACTCAAATACGAATTCAGAAACCAAGGCACTGAAACGTGCGATGGGTACCCGCCATTTGGTCATGCTTTCTTTAGGTGGTGCAATTGGTACAGGCCTGTTTCTTGGTTCTGGTGAAGTCATCGCCCAAACAGGTCCAGTTGGTGCCATCATTGCCTATATTTTAGGTGGTCTGATCGCTTATATGGTCATGCTGTGTCTGGGTGAACTGGCGGTACACATGCCTGTGGCGGGTTCATTTGGTGCATACGCGCAAAAATACATTGGTCCAGGTACGGGATACATGATTTCCTGGGTCTACTGGCTGACATGGACCGCAACCCTAGGGACCGAATTTACGGCTGCGGCCTTGCTGATGCAGGAGTGGTTTCCACATATTTCCATGTGGATCTGGACCATTATCTTTGCCATCACCATTTTTGCATTGAACCTCAGCTCAACCCGTATTTTTGCTGAATCTGAATTTTGGCTGGCACTGGTTAAGGTGGTGACTGTGGTTGCCTTTATTATCCTGGGTTTGCTGGCGATTTTCAGCCTGATTCCTTTCCACGGTGCCGAGTCTGCCCCCTTATTCCACAACCTTACTGCACAAGGCTGGTTTCCTCAGGGACTGGTTCCAATTTTCACCACCATGCTGATTGTAAACTTTGCCTTTTCAGGCACTGAACTGATTGGAGTGGCAGCAGGTGAAACCAAAGACCCTGCGGTGAATGTGCCAAAAGCCATCAACGCCGCAATCTGGCGGTTACTGATTTTCTTTGTCGGCACCATCGTGGTGATTAGTGCCTTATTGCCATTTCAGGTGGCAGGCTTGGGCGGTGAGGGTGTCAGTAACAGCCCTTTCGTGACTGTGTTTAACTACATCGGGATTCCTTATGCGGATGACATTATCCGCTTCGTGATTATTACCGCGCTATTGTCTGCCGCTAACTCGGGCCTGTATGCAGCCTCACGGATGATGTGGTCATTGTCGGCACAGCGACAGCTTCCACAGGTGTTCTCACGCCTGTCAAGCAGTGGCACACCTGTGATTGCACTGGTGGTCACCATGTTTGGTGCAATTCCAGGCCTGTTATCAGAGCATTTTGCCCCTGAAACCATTTTTAAGAATTTACTCGGTATTGCCGCTTTTACTATGGTGATTGTGTGGATGAGCATCTGCTGGAGCCAGTTCAACTTTAGACGTGCATGGTACAAGGCTGGTCACTCCGCAAAAGACCTCAAGTTTGCTGCGCCACTTTATCCGATTGTTCCGATTTTGGGTTTTGTCTTCTGCTTTATTACAGGTTTAAGTATGGCGGCAGATCCTGAAATGCAGGCTGGCTTTATCGGATGTTTACTGTTTATTGCAGCCTGTTATCTCAGCCATTATATTTTCTATCGTGACCGTACATAAAATTGGCTCAATAAAAATGCACTTGCACTTCGCCAAAGCTTCAATCGCTTTGGCTTGCTCAAGTTGCATTTTTTATCTCCATAAAAGGTGATTTGGCTGAAACAACTGACCTTAAAACCATTTTTGCTTATTTATTCCGCACAACGCTTTATTTTTAGACACTTATCAAGTTTTTCTGGATTTTCCTGAGAAAAGTGTTTGACACCCTATCCAATTCACCCTAATATACGCCCACCTCTGAAACGTCCCTATCGTCTAGAGGCCTAGGACATCGCCCTTTCACGGCGGTAACCGGGGTTCGAATCCCCGTAGGGACGCCAATATTTATTATTGTTTTCAGATGTATGCCTCATATAAGTCCCTATCGTCTAGAGGCCTAGGACATCGCCCTTTCACGGCGGTAACCGGGGTTCGAATCCCCGTAGGGACGCCAAATTCTAAAAAGCCACTGCATTGACAGTGGCTTTTTTATTGCTTACTCACTTCCAATTCCAACTTGGACTTCTAAACGTCCAGACTGAACACGTAAGCCTCGGATCTCAAATTGATCAACTAATTGTTGTACCAATTCGCGGCTCTCTTGCAAAATATTAAGTCCTGGCAAAATACTGAAATCAGTCAAGCTTAATAGCTTATCGACCATCCATGAGCGGTTATTAATGAAATCAATAAAACCCGCTTCTTCAAGGTCGATATACCATAAACGATGCCCTTCTTTTTGAATCCCTGGCACATCACGAATGAGGTGATTGATCAAAAATGGGATCGGTAAGGAATTAATCACTTCAAAGCTGATATTACCAACACGTCTTGCTGCCCAATTTGTTAAAGTACCACCATGACGAATTTGTAAATCCAGATGCTCATCGACCTGACAAAGACGTAAATATTTTTCCTGCCCAATACGACATTCTAAAACATTGAATTCTAAAGACAGACGATATAGGAAACGGCGATAGTGGCCATCTAATTCAATATGAAAGCGATCATTGCCACATTCAATTTTAATATCATCAATTTCAGAACGATCCATACGTTTCCGAATTTGATTATTGAGCAGCATTTCAGGCAAATATAAGGTGAGGCTACTTTTCCCTAACGATGCACGTGCCATTGCCAACGCAACTTGACGTGCCGCCTCACTGGTCTCGGAAACCATGTCACGTACTGAATTACGCATTCCCTCCACACCCCGTTTGGTATGGTGAGTCACATGGTCCAGAGCATCCAGGGCAGCGTCTGCAACGCCTGCTATGTTACGGGATGTGTCAGTGGCAAACTCAACCGCATCCTGCGCGTGTTGCAGGGTCTTGTTGATCAGCCGACGTGATAAAGACGGTTTTTCATGTGATGATTCTATATCTGCAGGCATAATATCGAACATTGCCTTTTTATCATCTTGTCGATTCAAGATGTTCTCCCTCTTCCCTTTCTCAGCAACTCAATTTTGATATGAGCAACAATCTGTTTTATCAACTTATTGGCTGTTTTTATGTAGATTAGCATGCTATTTAGCGCAATTTGCGTCTTTTTGTTGCACACTTTTAAATTAATTTAATCGTCCATTTTCTAAATATGTTTCATTGGTTTTCAATTAATTTGATGAGTTGTGATGTATATAGAATATCTTCATCTGTCTGATGCTGGAATGCATTGCTTGGGTAACGAGACTTTTAAACAATCTTAAAAGAAATTGGTACTGAGATCAGGACTTTCCATACTCACCAGCATCAACTTGTCCTGAGTGGAAAGATGTTCCTTTCCCTTTGCAATCCGAGACAAACGCAATTTTAACAGCTTCGTTGGGAGCATAGTTCTGTTACATTTTGTACTTATATAAAAAGTAAAATATCACGAGCTGACTGAGTTCAGCAAAAGTTTATGATCATCATGCTGATTTGCTAATAAAGTACATATTAGCCCACGTACCCTACAAAATTAAGAAAAAAGACTGCCGCTATTCGACAGATGCAGCAATGGCGTTGATGAATATCATTGATAAACATCCTGATATTTTGACCAGTTAATATAAAAAAGCCATTACATCTAGAGTAGTAATAGCTTTTTATCAGTTTAAATCAATAATCTGTATAACGAAACCTTTGTGATTCCATACAATCACTGACCATTGCATTTCTTTCATTTTGCTCAACTTTGGCAGCTCTTACTTCATAGCGACATTTTGCCAAAGCGTTATTCATATCAAAGGGTGTAACACCTGCTTTGCGCCACATCGGTTGCGCTGATGAACAACCAATAAAAAGCTCCAAATTCCATCAATAACATGCCAATCGTTAAAATACTTGTTTTCATAAAAATCCAAATGGTAAAAATCTACGTAAACGCAATATTACGCATCAAAACATTCAACATTAAATATACGAATTTCGTAACTTGTACAATGTATGGCATGCTGGAATGATTGAAGATACAAAAGCATGATTTTGTAGAAGATTAAAAACAACACGTAAATTCAAAAAAATTTCACAAGAACAATTAGGCATTACCATTGGTTTAGATGAATCCTGTCCCAGTGCTAGAATCAGCTGCTACGAAAATGGCATCCATACCATTGAGCATGTAATGCGGCCGAAAGAATTGCTCAGGTTCTGGATGTACCCTTAGCTTATTTTTATGCCGATACCGAAGAATTCGCTGAATTAACCCAGATTTTTGATCATTTAAATGCTGAAAAGCAGCAACAGCTTTTGGATTATGCACGAGGACTACAACCGCAATAAAACAACCAACACAATACTGGATTTTGGCTTTTAACTGATTTTCGCTAAAATAACCAAAACACTATAGGAATCCTCTATGCAATACCGTTGCCCTAAATGTCAAAGCGTGAAAATTATGCCTGTCAGTCAGGGTGCCAACAGCCCTCGTCCCAACGTACCAAAAAGCCTGGTGCTTCTCGTTCCCGCCATTTTTATTTTACTGGTTTTGGTGCTGATCAGTGTTGGGATGTGGGTTTTTGGTCATGGTGCAGGACAAACACTGCAAATCGCAACCGTTGCAGTATTTGGTGTTTGTGTAATTGCAGGTGTTCTGTTCTGGCGTGATCTGCCAGATTTTAAAATCTCCATGCAGGCCTTTATGCAGGCGCAAAAGCACTGGAAATGCCGTGACTGCAATCACCAATGGCAGAATTGAACCACATAAAAGAATTGGGTTTCACATCAGCTTAATGCTGATGTGAATGACCATGTTCCTCATCTTCATCATGTTGATGCGTATGCTGGCAATTCATTTCTGCATCATCCTCAATTTGTAAGGTCACCTCGGCAATACCATGCTCGTGCGATAGCATCTCTGCTGCGGCATAATGCAGCTGTTTTCGGTCAGCATTTGGCGCGAACAGATGTACAGTCAGGTGAATATTTTTTGAAGTGATCGCCCAGACTTTCAATTGATGGATACTTTCAACGCCATCCAGCGCCAGTAAGTCATTACGCAGCTTTTCAATATCCACCTCTTCAGGCACACCCTCCAGCAAAATATTAATACTTTGCTTAAGCAGAATCCATGTTCTTGGCAACACCCAGAAACCAATCGCAACTGCAATAATCGTATCAACCCAATACCAGTTGGTGAAATAGATGATAATTGCCCCAATAATGACACCGACCGAACCCAAAGCATCACTGAGTACCTCTAAATAGGCACCTTTTACATTCAGGCTATCGGCAGCACTCGACATTAAAATCTTCATTGAGATCAGGTTAATTACCAATCCAATTGATGCAACAATCAGCATCCCCAAACTCTGAATTTCAGGCGGCTGGGTAAAACGCTGGTAGGCTTCGTAAAGAATGTACATCGCCACAAAAAACAGCATGGAGGCATTAAACAATGCCGCCAGAATTTCAAAGCGTTGATAGCCAAAAGTCCGTTTATTGTCAGCGGGCGTTTGGCAATTTGAATCGCCGCCAGCGCAATTGCCAGTGCAGCGGCATCGGTAAACATATGTGCAGCATCGGAAAGTAATGCCAAACTCTGTGTGATGATACCTGCAATAAATTCAATGACTAAAAAAGTCGTGGTCAGTATTAGCGCAATGGTTAGTTTTCTGGCATTGCCTTCAGTCACAACAGCATGACTATGATCATGCCCATGATGTCCACTCATGTTGGACTCCTTATAATGTTTATACATTGAATATCTTTTCTGACCATGATATCTCATCTCGCTTCAATTTACTGTCGGGTGGCGGCATGGATGCCGCCTGTTGGACTGCGGCATCAAGGATGTCTGTCAGTCCAACAAAGGTTTTGTTACTTTTGCCCAGTCAAAAGTAAGGCATATGCCTATACACATGGCATCTCAATCTACGATGACTGATCAGGCTGTGTAGATTCATTCATCCAGCGATACACCACAGGCAAAATCACCAAGGTCAGCAAAGTCGATGAAATAATCCCGCCAATCACCACTGTTGCCAATGGACGTTGTACCTCCGCGCCTGTCCCAGTGGCAATCGCCATCGGAATAAAGCCCAGTGATGCCACAAAGGCCGTCATCAGAACGGGGCGTAGTCGGAGAATCGCCCCCTGCCATGTCGCTTTATGTACATTAAACTGCTCACGAAGCTCTTTGATGAAACTCAGCATCACTAAACCGTTGAGTACTGCGACACCAGAGAGCGCAATGAACCCAACACCTGCTGACATCGACAAGGGGATATCTCGCAACCAAAGTGCGACTAATCCACCTGACAACGCAAATGGCACGCCACTGAAGACCAACAGGCTTTCCTTAAAGTTATGAAAGACTGCCATCAATAAAATAAAGATGGTCATTAATGCCAGTGGAATCACAATTTGCATACGAGCCGCCGCAGAAGCCAAGTTTTCAAACTGTCCGCCATATTCCAGCCAATAACCTGCGGGTAATGGTTGCTGTTTCAGTGTTGCCTGCAACTCCTGCACAAATGAACCCAGATCACGACCTTCAACATTTGCGGTGACAATGACACGGCGTTTACCATTTTCACGACCCACCTGACTCATCCCTGAGATGGTTTCCACCTTGGCAACATCTTGCAACTGAATCAAACCACCATTGGGTAATTGAATCGGCAACTGTGCCAAGTTCTGTGCGGTACGCTGTTCATCAGGCAAACGAATTTCAAAATCAAAACGACGATCACCTTGCAAAATCTGTCCAACATTTTGACCACCCACGCTCGCTGCAACCACATCCTGAATGGTTTTTACCGACAGGCCATATTGCGCAGCTAATGCATGATTGATATCTACATTAAGCACTGGCAAACCTGTGGTTTGTTCAACCTTGACTGCTGTTGCACCCGAAATTTTCTGTACTTTTTGTGCAATCGCCTGTGCTTGAGTGTTCAGCACATTCATATCGTCACCAAAGACTTTAATCCCGACATCACTACGTACACCTGAGATCAATTCATTAAAACGGAGTTCAATTGGTTGTGAAAATTCACTGTTATTACCTGGGATGGTTTCCAAAAATGCCTGCATACGGCTACGCAATTCATCAATGGTTTCTTTCGGATTTTCCCATTGATCACGCGGTTTTAACAAAATCACGGCATCTGAGATATTTGGCGGCATCACATCGGTCGCAACTTCAGCTGTCCCCGTTCTGGCAAATACCGCTTTGACTTCTGAAAAATTCTTCATAATTAACTTTTCAGTATTTTCCTGCATACGTAAAGACTGCTCCAAGCCTGTGCTTGGCGAACGCATTTGTTGTAAGGCGAAATCTCCTTCACTCAGTTGTGGCGCAAATTCACTGCCAATTTGGGTCGTCAGTACGCCAGTCAGTACCAAAATACTCACGGCTAAAGCCACTACCACCATTTTGAATTGATATGCCCAATCGAGAATCTGTTGGTATTTACGTTTTAAGCCTTGCATCCAACGAGATTCTTTTTCTTTGACTTCACCTGTAATAAACAATGCAACCGCAGCGGGTACAAAAGTTACCGACAAAATCATCGCACCCAGCAATGCCATTACCACCGTCATTGCCATTGGATGGAACATTTTCGCTTCTACACCTGTCAAAGCAAAAATGGGTAAATACACCACCATAATAATGGCCTGACCAAACAGGAGTGGTTTACGTGCTTGCTTGGCTGCCAAAAAGACTTCTTTAAAGCGTTCCTGTCGTGTGAGTAAGCGTCCAGCATGATGCTGTGCCTCCGCCAGCCGTCGAATACAGTTTTCGACAATCACCACTGCACCATCAACAATGATGCCAAAATCTAATGCACCTAAACTCATTAAATTGGCACTGATATTTTGTTCAGCCATACCCGTTAAAGTGAACAGCATTGACAATGGAATCACACAGGCAGTAATCAAAGCAGCACGGAAGTTGCCCAAGAAAATAAACAGAATCACGATGACTAAAATCGCGCCTTCTACTAAGTTTTTCTGAACCGTTTTGATGGCTTTATTTACTAAGCTCGTACGGTCATACACCGTTTCAATTTCAACGCCTTTGGGTAAAGTCAGCTGAATTTCCTTGATCTTGCTATCAACCGCTTGGGCAACCGTACGGCTATTTTCACCCATCATCATCATCGCGATACCAAGCACGGTTTCCTCGCCATTATAGGTGGCAGCACCTGTACGCAAATCATGTCCGATCGCCACTGAAGCCACATCTGCAACACGAATGGGTAGACCATTTTTAACCGAGACAGTAATGTTTTGAATATCCTCAACTGTACTGAGCATACCCGGCACACGTACCGTGAGTTGTTGTCCATTTTCCTCAATAAAACCTGCGCCTCGGTTTTCATTGTTCTCTTGCAACGCAGTTTGGAACGCTGGCAAGGAGATTTGAAGCTGCTGTAAACGCTTTAAATCAGGTGAAACAATATAGGTTTTGTTGTAGCCGCCAATACTATTAATTTCAGCCACACCTTTAACACGCTGTAATTGTGGACGCACAATCCAATCTTGGATTTCTCGTAAGTCCATCGCACTATAGGGCGTTCCATCTTCTTTTTTTGCATCGGGTTTAGCTTTGACCACCCATTGGTAAATCTCTCCAAGCCCCGTAGAGATCGGTGACATCACAGGATCAACCGCATCTGGCAATTGTCCGTCTGCCTCTTGCAAACGTTGATTAATTAACTGCCTTGCCCAGTAAATGTCGGTGCCATCTTTAAAAATGATGGTTACTTGTGATAAGCCATAACGAGAAATCGAACGGGTTTGTTCCAAATTTGGAATCCCTGCCATTGCTGTTTCAATCGGATAGGTGATCCGCTGTTCTACCTCTAAGGCGGTATAACCATTGGCTTGGGTATTAATTTGTACTTGAGTATTGGTAATATCAGGAACGGCATCTATCGGAAGCTTTTGATAGCTCCAAATACCAACTGCAATCCACGTCATCACAAACAGCATCACCCAGATGGCGTTGCTGATCGCAAACTGAATCAGCCGATCAAACAAACCTTCAGGTTTGGGGAGTTGGGAAGCATTAGTGTCCATGCTCGGCCTCTCCTTTCTCAAGCTCCGATTTCAACAAGAAACTACCTGTTGCTACATAAGACTGGCCCGCACTCAAACCTTGGGTAATTTCGACCCATTGTCCATCTTGGGTATGTTGACCGATCTGAACAGGAATCGCTTTAAAATCAAAACCCTTTTTCTGATTCGCTTGAGCGACGAAAACGACATCTTTACCGTCTACCTGCTGAATCGCTTCAGAACTTACGCGAATTGCAGATGTTTTTGAACCTGCTTGCAATTCAACATTCACCATCAAGTTTGGACGTAATTCAGTTGCATTTGACAGCACTTTGGCACGAATCTGTAAACGACCTGTTTGCGCATCTGCTTCAGTCGTTAAACTTTGAACTTGGGCATTAAAAGTATTGCCTGTTTGTAGCGATTTAAACCGAATCTGCTGATTTGGCTGCACATTGATATTCGCCATGGTCGGCAATACAAATTCCAGCCACAACTGATCGAGCTGATCAATGGTAAATAATTGATCCGCAAGCTGAACATTTTCACCAATGACAATATCTTTATTACTGATCACACCACTGATCGGTGCAGTTAAGGTATAACGACCACTTGAGCCAGAAGCTGCACCAAAGGCACTAAGACGTGAACGGGCTGCTTGGACCTGAATTTGTGCTTGACGATAAGCATTATAAGCACGTTGATAATCTTGTTTGGCAGAAATACCTTGCGACCACAAACTACGTTCACGCTCATAATCCTGCTGAGCTAAATCCAAATTTGTTTGAGCAATTTGTAGATTCGCTTGCTGATCCACTAAGTCTGGTACTAATAAGTTTGCCAAAGCCTGACCACGTTTCACTTGCTGGCCTAATTCGACATAAACAGATTCAACACGACCAGCAAAACTTGGTGAAACATGCGCTTGGCGATCTGTATTCACCACCAGTTTTGCAGGGAAAGTTTGAACCTGATTGACCTCGCCCAATGCTACCTGTGCCAATTTGACAGTATGCTGTTGCATCTGCTCTGCTGTTAGGCTGAGGCTTTCTTCAGCCTCATGTTCCTCACCCTTTTCATCATGTTTAGGTTCATCTTTTTCATTTTCTTGATGGGCATGTTCCTGCTCACCTTGTGCGGCAGTTTCAGAAGTCTTGGTTTTGTTATTCCATAATAGTCCTACTGCCAAAACGATCGTGAGTACCGCAATCACAGCGATCCAAAGCCATTGAGAACGTGTTTTTTGTTTCATATCCATCTCTTATTCTCCTACTTGGCTTGGAAAAGCGTTACTTTGTTGCCAAACGCGTTGATTTAATTGCATTAAGGCATCTTTCGCTGTGATCTGCTCTACTGGAAGCCCCATACGTGCACTTTGTACTTCCACATTCAATTGCCAAGCTTGTTTAAGGAGTTGAACTTTACGTAAACGGACATCCTGTAACTGAGTTGTGGCTTGTTGCACATCCGTAACAGCAAATTTACCTAAGCGAAAACCTTGCAAAGTCTTTTGCTGAACCTGTATCGCTAAAGGCACTTGTTGGTCATTTAACTGTTTAAATTGCGTTTGTAATCCACGTAGTTCAGCAAGACGAACATCAATATCCAACTGATTTTGCTGACGATAAAAACGTTGTTGTTGTTGAATCAGTGTTTGCTTCGCTTCCGCAATCTGAATGCCGTATTTTTGTGAGTTAAAGATATTGAGCGGAATCTCTACCCCTAAACGAATTTGATTTTCAGTATTTTGATCTGCCGAACGTGTCCGATTTACGCCCAAGGTCATGGTCGGCTGAGGACGAGATTTTGCCTTGAGCTGATCAATATTGGCTTGTTGACGTTGCGTTTCTCGTTGCAAACCTCGCTCAAATAAATTCTCGATATCTGGCCGATCCGTTTTGATGGCTGTGGCACGAGACCAAAGCTCGTTGACACTTGGAGCAATCACAAATTGATTCAGGTCACTGCCCCAAAAACTTGCTAATTGCTGTTGTGCAACTCGAAGCTGTAAATCTGCTTGTTGATAAATACGCTGATTTTCTAAATGTGCAATACGAACTCGCTCAACATCAACTTGAGCTATATTACCAGCTTGATAACGTTTCATCGTTGCGTCTAAATTTTCTTGGCTGACTTGTAATTGCTCTGCAACCAAAGACTTTTCCAATTGCAATAATGCCACTTGCGACCATGCATATTGCACAATCAATTCAAGTTCAGCATTGTAGCGTTGCTGTTCTAAATCAATTTGACTGGCTGAAAGTTTGGCAACTTTTTGTGCTGCACGACGTTGACCAAATAAATCCAACGGCTGGGAAATGCCAATTGCCAACTCCCGATCCTGATTACTTTGCAAACCCGTCTGTTCAATCGAAAGACTTGGATTGGCCCAAAGCCCACTTTGTTTTAGTTGAGCATTTGCCATCTGCTGCTGGATTTGCCAGTTAGACTGTTGATTTTGATAGGCACGAATCTGCGCTAAAATTTGTTCAAAACTCGTATTTCGTGGTACAGCCGTATTTAAGGACTGGTTTACCTTAGGCAAGGACAAATTTTCTGCTGCCACAGTTTGACTAAAAACAATTGCAGATAATGCAATGCCCAAAACTGAACCTTTCCACAGAGATGAATGTGTACGATTTTTTAGCGTATGGATACGCTGATAGAAACTTAAAGACATAGAAAGCCCCGCAAATAAATAAAGTTGCGGTGGGCTATTTTTCGGCTACCCCACCTATAGCGGGGTCAATACAGGAGGCGGATGGTATCTAGTTAAATCAGGCGACTGATAGGCATTGAACCAGTGATATTGTGGTTGTAACTGCTGAATTTGGGGAATCGGTTGAAGTAGCTGTTGCTGTGCTTCAATCACCACCACATGAAAACAGGAAGGCAAATGGTCATGGTGATCTTGCAGGCTAACTGGCACTGAACCATTGGATGCAGTATGTTCAGAAGTATGCTGATGTAGTGTGGCACAGGAGGAGGTATCGACCACATGATGCCCAAAGTGGTGCAGGCCATTCGACTGGCCAACCGTTTCATGACCGCAAAAAGCCGCCGCCACATTCCAGAGACTCTGGAACATGAACAAACTTAGCAAAAGGGTCATCCATACGGCGGAACGGCGCACGCTTCATCAACTGTTCAAAATTTACGTCACTATAGCAACTAAGTATCATGTAATACAATTACAAAAACAGAATTTATACCAATTATCATGCCATATTGAAACGGTATTATTTTTAATCAATTAAACAGCACAGCCAAAAATAATTTTCTTACAATTTTTATATCAAGCCAATCAAAAACAGGCATATATTAGCAAGATAAAACAATTATTTTAGGGGTGGGAATGATGAATATTAGACGCTTATTACAACACCTCTTGCCAAAAAACTTTATGCCTGCCTTGCAATTATCCGATGCCCATCAGGAAATTGAGCGCGCTGAATTTTTCGAGCATCTTGCCCATGAAACCCATCTGCATGAAAATGCTTATGTGGTGTCATCAAATGACCGCAATGCCATCTGGTACTTTCTGCGTGCCGCTTTGCGCGGGGATGCCAATGCTTCGTTTAAGCTTGGGGTCAGTTATCTGCATGGTGATCTGGGTCTGGATAAAAACTATCAGAAAGCAGAAAAATGGCTGGAACGCGCTGCCAGTCAGGGACATCCTGAAGCAAAAAGATATTTATCTCAGGCCTATAGTGAGCTGGCATTTTAAAACTAGATTCAGGCAATAAAAACCAGCCCGAAAGCTGGTTTTTTTAGTTTACGGGCAATTAACCTGTAATCTTTTTATATTTAGAGCGTTTTTGCGTTGCATCTTCGCCTAAACGAGACTGACGGTATGCTTCATATTCTGCATAGTTACCTGTGTAGAATTCTGGCTGTTCATTTTCAAATGACAGAATGTGCGTGGCAATACGGTCAAGGAACCAACGGTCGTGCGACACCACCATGACGGTACCAGGGAATACAAGAATGGCATCCTCAAGCGCACGTAAGGTTTCGATATCCAGATCGTTCGATGGCTCATCCAGCAGGATCACGTTCGCGCCCATTTGCAGGATTTTCGCAAGTTGTAAACGGTTACGCTCACCACCAGACAATTCACCTACGCGTTTTTGCTGATCCTGGCCTTTAAAGTTAAAGCGACCAATATAAGCACGGGATGCGATTTCATAATCACCGATTTTTAAGATATCCAAACCGCCAGAAACTTCTTCCCATACGGTTTTGTTATTATCCAGCGTGTCACGAATCTGACCGACATACGCAACTTTAACCGACTCACCCAAAGTCACAGTACCTGTATCAGGCTGCTGTTCGCCCGTCATCATACGGAATAGTGTGGTTTTACCCGCACCATTTGGCCCCACAATACCCACAATCGCTGTCGGCGGTACAGTAAAGGTCAGGTTTTCGTACAAGAGACGGCCATCGAATGACTTGCTGATGCCTTCCACTTCCACAACCTTGTTGCCTAAACGTGGACCAGGTGGAATGTAGATTTCAGAAGTTTCATTACGCTGTTGGAATTCACGTGAGTTAAGTTCTTCAAAACGCTCCATACGCGCTTTGTTTTTCTTCTGCTGACCTTTGGCATTTGAACGAACCCATTCAAGTTCTTTTTTCAATGCTTTCGCAAAAGATTCTTCTTGTTTGTTCTCTTGCTCTAGGCGGGCATTCTTTTGTTCCAACCAAGAAGAGTAGTTACCTTGATAAGGAATCCCCATGCCACGGTCAAGTTCAAGAATCCACTCAGCCACGTTATCCAAGAAATAACGGTCATGCGTAATTGCAACAATGGTACCAGGGAAATCTTTCAGGAAACGCTCTAACCAAGACACTGATTCTGCATCCAAATGGTTGGTTGGTTCGTCAAGAAGCAGCATGTCTGGCTTGGACAACAATAAACGACACAATGCCACACGGCGGCGCTCACCACCTGAAAGCAAAGATACATCGGCATCCCATGCAGGCAGGTTCAAGGCATTTGCTGCAATTTCCAACTGGTTATCTAAATTATGTGCATCCCAAGTCTGGATAATTGCTTCCAGTTTTTCCTGTTCTTTTGCAAGCTTGTCAAAGTCAGCATCAGGATCAGCATATTCAGCAAATACCTGATCAAGACGCTCTAAAGCGTCCAGCGCTTCACGTACGCCATCTTCAACGTTGCCACGAACATCCTTGCTTGGGTCAAGTGGCGGTTCCTGTTCCAGATAGCCGATCTTGATTCCTGGTTGTGCACGTGCTTCACCTGAGAAATCTTTGTCTACGCCAGCCATAATACGGAGCAAGGTCGATTTACCTGCACCGTTCAAACCAAGCACACCAATTTTTGCGCCTGGGAAAAATGATAAAGAGATGTCTTTTAAGATTTCGCGCTTGGGCGGAACCATTTTCGACACTCGGTTCATCGTATAAATATATTGGGCCACGCAGGACTCCTCAATTGAAAAACCAATACATCGCAAAAAGCGAAAAATAATCGCACGTATTATACGCTGAAAACGGGATTAACATGAAGTTAAGATCATCTTTGTTTCATCCAATCAAAGGATTTTCTTTTTCAAGACATTACACAATTTTGTCTTCAAAACAGAATCATGGCTTTCAATCGCTTATTATTTTGTTTATATGAATAAAAACGCAATAAATCGCATAAATTATGCACCATTTTGGATAGCTTTTCGGCTACACTCGATCAGTATTTAACTCACGTAGATGATGTAATCATGACCTATAAAGATGAAACTTTAGCCATTCATGCGGGATATTCACCAGAAGCCACTACAAAGGCTGTCGCTGTACCTATTTATCAAACCACGTCTTATGCATTTGATAACACACAGCATGGTGCTGACTATTCGATTTAAAAGGTTCAGGGCAATATCTATACCCGTATCATGAACCCCACCACGGCGGTACTGGAGCAGCGAATTGCGGCGCTGGAGGGTGGTATTGGGGCACTGGCACTGGCATCGGGCATGGCGGCAATTACCTATGCCATTCAGACCATTGCCGAAGCAGGTGACAACATTGCCTCGGTTTCAACCCTGTATGGCGGAACTTACAACCTGTTTGCCCACACCTTGCCAAAACAGGGCATCGAGGTGCGCTTCTTTGATTATCAAAATCCAGACGCGTTACGCGCCATTATTGATGATAAAACCAAACTGGTGTTTGTTGAATCGATTGGTAATCCACTTGGCAATATCATTGATCTGGAAGCGATTGCCAAAATTGCCCATGAATATGGTGTGCCTGTGATTGTCGACAATACCGTGGCAACACCTGCCCTGCTCAAGCCATTTGAATTTGGTGCAGATATTGTGATCCATTCCCTCACCAAATATATTGGCGGTCATGGCAACAGCATCGGTGGTGTGATTGTCGATAGCGGCAAGTTTCCGTGGGGTCAATACCCAGAACGTTTTAAAGCCTTAAATACACCTGATCCAAGCTATCACGGTGTCAACTATGTTGAGGCATTGGGTGCGGCCGCCTATATTGCTCGCGCCCGTGTGGTGCCTTTACGCAATACTGGAGCGGCCATTAGCCCACTCAGCGTATTCCTGATCTTGCAGGGACTGGAAACCCTCAACCTGCGCATGGAGCGCCATACTGAAAATGCCATCAAAATTGCTGAATACTTAAAACAACATCCAAAAGTGAAATGGGTGAACTATGCAGGTCTGAAAGACCATCCACAGCATGATTTGGCACAAAAATATGTGAAAGGGAAACCATCTGCGATCCTTTCCTTTGGGGTACAGGATGGTCTGGAGGGCGGCACTCGCTTTATTGATGCATTACAGCTATTTACACGTCTGGTGAATATTGGGGATGCCAAAAGTCTGGCCTGCCACCCAGCAACCACCACCCACCGCCAGCTCAATGAGGAGGAACTTAAATCGGCAGGGGTCAGTGAAGACTTGGTTCGCTTGTCCATTGGTATCGAGCATGTTGATGACCTGATTGCCGACCTTGAACAGGCGCTTGCTCAGGTTTAAAGTCAATAAAATCAATGAGCCCTTAACATAGGGCTTTTTTTTATATGCAAAATTCGAAAAAATATAATATCATTTTCAACTATAGGTTTATTTTTTTAGAGTTTTTACTCTAAAAATTATTAAATTTCAAACATTTGAACTAGACAAACAAAAAATGTCGGTTAATATACATACAAAATAAAATGCAGTGCCTAATCACAACCATGACGGCAATGCAAACAACATGTTGATTAATGTAGGACACGAACATGAACGCAAAACTTAAAAAACTTTTTCAGCAAAAAGTCAACGGTAAAACAATCATTGTCACTGGTGCATCGAGTGGTATTGGTTTAACGGTTTCAAAATATCTTGCTCAAGCTGGCGCTCATGTGTTGTTGCTTGCACGTACCAAAGATAAACTGGATGAAGTCAAGGCGGAAATTGAGGCAGAGGGTGGCAAGGCATCGGTCTTTCCATGCGATCTCAACGATATGGAATCAATTGATGCTGTGTCAAAAGAAATTTTGGCAAGCGTAGATCACATTGATATTTTGATCAACAATGCAGGACGTTCAATTCGCCGTGCTGTACATGAATCTGTTGATCGTTTCCATGATTTTGAACGTACCATGCAACTTAACTACTTTGGTGCAGTGCGTTTGGTCCTTAACTTGTTGCCACACATGATGCAACGCAAGGATGGCCAGATCATCAACATCAGCTCAATCGGTGTGCTTGCCAATGCAACCCGTTTTTCGGCTTATGTTGCATCTAAAGCTGCATTGGATGCGTTCAGCCGCTGTCTGTCTGCTGAAGTGCATTCACACAAGATTGCAATTACTTCAATTTATATGCCTTTAGTGCGTACCCCAATGATCGCACCAACCAAGATGTATAAATATGTTCCAACCTTATCTCCTGAGGAAGCAGCAGATTTAATTGCGACTGCCATTGTAAAACGTCCAAAGAAAATCGCAACCAACCTGGGTCGTATTGCGTCAATTACTTATGCAGTTGCACCAGACATTAACAACATCCTGATGTCAATTGGCTTTAACTTGTTCCCAAGTTCAACTGCCTCTATTGGTGAACAAGAGAAATTAACGATCATACAGCGTGCCTATGCCCGCCTGTTCCCAGGTGAACACTGGTAATCTATCCAGTCCAAACCTCAAGAAGCAGCGTCTCAGCAACGCTGCTTTTTTATTTGTCCAATTCGCCCCCTGCTCCATGATTGATCCAGTCAGCTGTTTTGCGAATGGCGGCCGTTGCACCTAGCCCAATGGGCCCAGCATTTTTCTATGGTCAGGAACTGCCTGAGACAGTGGCCTATCACAAATCTGCTTCAGCTTTAGGTGGCTTAACCAAGATTGAAGATATTGAGCCTTTGGTTCGCTTCTTAGTGACTGATGGCTGGCGGATTACGGGCCAAACGATTTTTGCCAATGGGGTTATACCACACGTTAACGAGGCTTTAAATGCGGCTTGTGGCAAATTTCATATTGCCCAAGCTTGCTAATTCAACCAAAACACCAAGGCATAAAGTTCAAAATAAAAATGGAAAAATCATCTATTTTGAATGTAAAAAACCTCCCGAGGGAGGTTTTTTACATTATCAAAAAGTGTAATAGACTTATTTCGTCCCTTTAATTCCACCTGCAACAACAAGGCACCAGTCCACCAATTTTTTGCTCTTGTGGTTTTTCCAGTTTTTAGCTTGCTCTGTTGTGGACGGCAAAGTCACCTTCTTTACGTGGTGGACGCTGCTCTAATAGCTTAGGTTCTGAACGTTCCGCACGGTCTTGCTGTGGACGCTGCTGTTAGCGAGGCGCTTTTGCAGGTGCAGAACCCTCGCACGCATGCTCAGGTTGACGCGGTTACGTTCCACATCACCTGCATCACACGCACCTGCACGATTTGACCTGGTTTCACCACTTTGCGGATCAGAAACAAATTCATTCGCCAGCTCAGAAGATATGAACTAGACCATCCTGATGTACACCCACATCTACGAACGCACGAAGTTCGTCACATTGGTCACGACACCCTCAAGCTGCATGCCCTCGAAAGTAAGCTGGGCAACTTCATTGATATCCTGCGGAATTTGGCAGTGCGGAACTCTGGACGTGGATCACGGCCTGGTTTTCCAGTTCTGCTAAAACGCCTTCCTGAATGGTGGGTAAACCAGATTTGTCATCCACAAATTCATCCGCTTTGACTTAGCGAATGATTTCAGTATTGCCAATGATATCTTTTGCGGTTGTTGCTTTTGCCGCAAGCAATTTTTTCCACCAGACCATAGCTTTCGGGGTGAACAGCAGATGCATCCAGTAGCTCTGAACCATTCTGAATACGCAAGAAACCTGCTGACTGCTCAAACGTACGTTCGCCCAAACGTGTTACTTTTTTCAAGGCTTGGCGATTATCGAAACGACCATGTTCTTTACGGTATTCAACAATTTGCTGGGCAATGGCCTTGTTTAAACCTGCAATATACGCCAGATCGCTGGAGAAGCGGTATTTGCATCAACACCCACCGCGTTCACCCCAGTCTTACCACGGCATCCAGTGTTTTTGCCAAACCTGTCTGGTTATCATGCTGGTACTGGCCCACACCAATGGATTTTGGATCAATCTTCACAAAGTTCGGCCAGCAGGTCCTGCAAACGGCGTGCAATCGACACTGCACCACGAATCGACACATCAAGCTCTGGCAATTCTTGCGAAGCGAGTTCACTTGCTGAATAAACTGACGCACCTGCCTCACTCACTGTGATACGTGTCAGCTTCAGATCGGTATTGGCAGCCATCATCTCAACGGCCAACTGCTTCAGTTTCACGACTTGCTGTACCATTACCAATCGCAATAAGTTCCACGTGGAACTCTCGGCATAAACGAGCTAACTCAGCAATTGAACCTTGTTTATCTTCTTTCGGTGCAAACGGGTAAATCGTACTATGTGCTAGAACATCGCCTGCATCACTCACAACCGCAAGCTTTACACCTGTACGGATACCAGGATCAACACCTAAAGTGGTACGACCACCTGCAGGTGCAGAAAGGAGTAAATGACGTAAATTTTCAGCAAACACATCCATTGCTTCAGCTTCAGCAGCTAAGCGCTTATCAGTCAATAACGAATGTTCGATTTGCGGACGAATCTTACCAAGCCAAAATAATTTTGCAGTTTGTTTTAAATAATCTTGACGGCTTTGAGGCTGAATTTGATCAAGATTATATTCAGTTTCAATACGAGCTAACGGCGTATCATCTTCGCCGTCTACTTTTAAACCCAATACATTTTCTTGACGACCACGTAACATCGCCAATAAACGATGCGAAGGTAATTTATTTAGGTTTTCAGAAAACTCAAAATAATCACGGAATTTTTTACCGACTTCTTTTTTCTCTTCAGAAGCAACTGCGCTCTTAAGAACTGCTGTTTTAGAGAAAATTTGTTTTAATTCAGTAGTTAATCCAATATTTTGTGCCCAGTCATCAAGCAAGATGTGCTGAATTGCATCAAGTTGGCTTTCGACATCTGGATAATCTTCATGACTAAAACCTGCCAATGCCTCAGTCGGATCAACTTGATCAGCAATAATTTTTTCAGCTATTGGACCTAAACCAGCTTCTTTTGCCTTAAATGATTTACTGGTACGTTTTGGACGGTACGGTGCATAAATTTCTTCTAATGCATTTTTAGTTTCTGCTGCATTCACACGCGCCAATAAATCATCACTTAATTTATCTTGTTCTTGTAAAGATTGAATCACCTTTTCACGACGCTCGTATAAATCACGTAGATAAGTTAAACGCGTGTCGAGTTGGCGTAATTGCGTATCGTCTAAGCCCTGCGTGACTTCTTTACGGTAACGTGCAATAAAAGGAACGCTAGCGCCTTCATCAATTAAACGAATAGCAGCTTCTACTTGGTTTGGACGTACGGCAAGTTCATTTGCCAACTGCTGAACTAAGTCAGTCATCGTGATTGATTCCACAAGGGTTAAGTCTAAAAGCACTGATTATAAAGTTCATGGCTATAAAATCCACCATTGTTTTTTTGAATATTTAACCAGTAGTTTTTGCAAATCCATCAATGTTTCTAAAATAACGGCGTTTTTGAGGCTAAATATTGAAAAATAGTTGATTGTCATCTTTTTACCTGTATATATTTGGTATCTATCTCTTGATTTTATTGGCAATATTTGTTGCTTTATAACATAGCCAAACCTGTGCAATGAATCGTATACTCAAAGTTGTATTGATATTTCACAATCGCATTGCATAAAGACGATGACAATAAACGATAAAAGGAGCACATCATGAGTTTAGTTGTACCTGCCGAATCGACGGAAACTGTGCACCATGAGACAGACCGAGTCGAACGCATTTTAGTGGTCGATGACGATGTGCGTCTGCGTACCCTATTACAACGCTTTTTGGAAGACAAAGGCTTTGTGGTAAAAACTGCCCATGATGCAACCCAAATGGACCGTTTACTGCAACGTGAATTGTTCTCGCTGATCGTGCTCGACTTTATGTTGCCTGTTGAAGATGGTTTAAGTATTTGCCGTCGTTTACGTCAATCTAATATCGACACACCAATCATCATGCTGACCGCACGTGGCAGTGACTCTGACCGTATTGCAGGTCTGGAAGCAGGTGCAGATGATTATTTGCCAAAGCCATTCAACCCGAATGAACTGTTGGCCCGTATCCGTGCGGTACTGCGCCGTCAGGTTCGCGAGGTGCCAGGCGCACCAAGCCAGCAGGTTGAAGTGGTCAGTTTTGGGCCGTGGGCACTGGATTTGTCTACACGTACTTTAACCCGTGAGGGACAGGTGGTCACATTAACCACAGGTGAGTTTGCTGTACTCAAAGCCTTAGTTCAACATCCACGTGAACCATTAACGCGTGATAAATTAATGAATTTAGCACGTGGCCGTGAATGGGGTGCGATGGAACGCTCGATTGACGTACAGGTTTCCCGTTTACGCCGCTTAATTGAGGACAATCCTGCCCGTGCCCGCTACATCCAGACCGTTTGGGGTGTAGGCTATGTTTTTGTTCCAGATGGTGCTGAGTAAGTGCGGGAAACTCAACCTTGAAGCTTGAACCGATTGATCCACAAGAATTTACCGACTTTGAGACCTACTCTGAAAAGCCACGAACCCAGTGGGAACGTTTTTTAGACAAGATCAAGCCACGGTCTGCCGCAATGCGTACCACCGTACTGGTACTGTTTACGGTATTCTTTAGCCTGTTTATGTCCTTGTGGTTCTTTTGGCGAACCCTCTATCTTCCTGAACTGCAACAACATGCACGCTATCTGGCCATTGAGCTGGAACTGGTCAACAATCCTGACATTCGCATCCTACACCGCGATACCGAAGTCGATATCGACACATGGCTAAAAAACCGTATTGGGATTGAATATGTCACCGATCCACGGGAGTTTCCAGTACTGGAAGATAAGTTTCTGGCCGAGTTCTTCACCGACCAGATTGAGGAAAAGCTTGCCAAAGAATTGGGGGTAGATAACGTTACCGTTTATTTTAAATTCAAGCCGATTCCACGTATCTGGATTCAAACGCCTGAAATGAATGGCAACTGGGTCAGGGAACCCCTCAAGACCTACACCAACTACAGTGTTGAACTGATTGCATCATGGCTATTTGGTGTGCCGATCCTGTCCTCCATTATTATCCTGATTCTGGTACGGCAGATGAACCGTCCCCTGCGCCGTCTACAAAATGCCGCCAACAATTACAGTAAAACAGGCAAAGCTCCCTATCTGGACACCAACCACGGGCCACTGGAAATCCGTCAGGTCAATCAGGCCTTTAACCACATGGTGTATACATTGGAACAAACCGAACGTGATCGCCAAATCATGTTGGCAGGTATTTCACATGACTTACGCACGCCACTGACGCGTATCCGCCTCACCGCCGAAATGCTGCCTGATGAATTTTTCCGTGAGGGGCTGATTTATGATGTGGATGATATGGATGCCATCCTGAATCAGTTTATTTCCTATATGCGTGATGGTTCGGATGAGGAGCTGACGGATACCAATATCAACAGCTTGCTGCAAGAACTGGTGGTGCAGTTCAAGCCGCTTGACATCCGTTTTGAGGCACAGGAACTTCCCGTGATTCCTGCACAGCCTGTCACTCAAGCGTCTGATTGCCAACCTGATCAATAATGCCAAGCGTTACGGGGCAGAACCCATCGAACTGTCTGCCAGTCATGTCGACCAGTATATTTTAATAACCGTTGCCGATCACGGTGAAGGTATTCCACCAGATCAAGTTGAAGAACTCATGCAACCCTTTGTTCGTGGTAATTCAGCACGCACGATTCAAGGAAGTGGCCTCGGCTTAGCCATTGTAAAACGTATTGTGGATATCCATCAGGGACAGATCAACATCCGCAACCGAGAGCAAGGCGGTCTGGAAGTGGTGATTTCCCTGCCTATTCCCACACCTGAAGATGAACCACACAGCAACACCATCGACAAGATCAAGCAAACCCTGAGCGGTCATTTCTAGACATCGGCATGACCGCCAATACACCTTGCTTTTTAGCAATAAAATTATCCTCCATTTCACCTATTAGACCTTAGCCGTAGTTCAATTCACTTTTCCAGTTTTAGCGCTAAAATCCATATCCAATGAAAATCAAAATTGAGAATGGATGATGTCTCTAGATCGTATTCGCCTTGCCTCACTGCATGACAAAGTGATGAGTGCTGAGCAGGCTGCCAGCTTTATTGAAAATGACATGACCGTGGGTATGAGTGGTTTTACCCGTGCAGGCGAAGCGAAAGCCGTTCCTCAGGCACTTGCTGAACGTGCCAAGAAAAATCCGTTAAAAATCACGTTAATTACAGGTGCAAGTCTAGGTAACGACCTCGATAAACAGCTCACTGAGGCAGGTGTATTGGCACGTCGTATGCCTTTCCAGGTGGACAACACCCTGCGCCGCGCCATCAACAACGGCGAAGTGATGTTTGTTGACCAGCACCTGTCTGAAACTGTGGAGCACATGCGTAATCTGCAACTTAAAAAACCAGATATTGCGGTGATTGAGGCGGTGGCGATTACTGAAGACGGTGGCATCATTCCAACCACATCGGTGGGCAACTCGGCCAGCTTTGCGATTTTTGCTGAAAAAGTTATTGTTGAAATCAATACCAACACCAGCACCGCCTTTGAAGGCCTGCATGACATCTACATTCCGACCTATCGCCCAACACGCCAGCCAATTCCATTGACCAAGGTGGATGAGCGGATGGGAAGCACAGCCATCAATATCGACCCTGCCAAAATTGTCGGTATTGTCTTCAATGACACCCTGCTGGATTCGCCATCAACCGTCACCCCGCCAGATGACGAGACGCAAGGAATTGCCAATCACCTGATCGCCTTTTTTGAAAAGGAAGTGGCTGAGGGCCGTTTACCGAAAAACCTGGGACCTTTACAGGCAGGTATTGGTTCGATTGCCAATGCGGTACTGACAGGTTTAAAAGATTCTCCTTTTGAAGATCTGGTGATGTATTCAGAAGTATTGCAGGACTGTACTTTTGAATTGATTGATGCTGGAAAAATGAAATTTGCGTCAGGCTGCTCCATCACCCTGTCACAGAAATATGGCGAAAAGGTGTTTGGCAATATTGAGGCCTACCGTGACAAGCTGGTGTTGCGTACACAGGAAATGTCCAACCACCCTGAACTGGTTCGCCGTTTAGGCATCATTGGTATCAATACCGCACTTGAGTTTGATATCTACGGCAATGTCAACTCAACACACGTTTGCGGCACTAAAATGATGAATGGGATCGGCGGTTCGGGTGACTTTGCCCGTAATGCGCATCTAGCCATCTTCGTGACCAAATCAATTGCCAAGGGCGGTGATATTTCATCTATCGTGCCAATGGTCAGCCATGT
The DNA here is from genome assembly GCA_046347365.1 of Acinetobacter sp. GTDB lineage: Bacteria > Pseudomonadota > Gammaproteobacteria > Pseudomonadales > Moraxellaceae > Acinetobacter. Next base: position 29,972 of record JAXMGF010000015.1, read on the forward strand.
TGACCACAATGAGCATGATGTAGATATTTTGGTCACTGAAATTGGACTAGCAGATTTACGTGGTCTGGCACCTCGTGAACGTGCCAAAGTGATCATTGAGAATTGTGTACATCCGCTTTACCGTAACGCACTTCAGGACTATTTTGAGCGTGCCTGTGAACGTGGTGGACATACACCGCATCTGCTTCGTGAAGCACTATCATGGCATGCGAACTTCGAAGAAACAGGTCATATGCTGGTTAGCAATATTGAGGTTGCTAAATCGGCTTAGTAGAACATTAAGTCAATAGAAAAATTGCCAGCTTGAAAGCTGGCTTTTTTTATTGTCATTTTTTAGAAAGTATAAAAAAGCCCCAAAATCAGAGTTTGAGGCTTTTTGAATATGGTGGGGGACCCTCAATACGTTTAATCACGCTCAATAGATCAGGTGATTTAATACTGGCAATATCCATTGCGCCGATAAACGGAAATATATCCGCCTCTAAACGTGCTTTGGTTTTTACACTGGTGCTTTCTGCCCATGTCTCTACTTTTTTCCTATACCACTCCATTGCCACATACTCAAAGCTATGCTCGCCGTTTAACTGGGTTAGGTTGCTCTTTTTAGCTTGGTTAGGGTCAATGCCCTCATTTAGCGTTTTCTTTGCCTGTGATAGCTTAATTCGTGCATCTGCTAACGATAGGTCGGGATAACTCCCCAAAGTGAGTGAACGTTGCTTATTTTGGTATCGGTAGGCATATATCCAAGTCTTACGCCCAGTCGGGAAAACATGCAGTTGTAGCCCGTTGAGTATGCTGTATTTATCAGGCGTTTTTTTATTGGGATTGGCTTTAATTCGTCTTAGCTGTGCATCAGTCAACATAAGGTTTTCCCCCTTATTTGTTGGTATAAAATCTAGCGGACTGTTGATATGAAATTAGGGCATTTGTTGGTATTAAATTGTTGTTGCTTTATACCAACAAAAATACCAACAAAGTATAGGTGATTAAGGGGGATGGATGGTAGTGGCTAGGGGTATAAAACAAACCTTTATGATTTAGCCTTTGGTAATGTCTATTAATATCTATTCTTGTCAATTTGGTGGCAGGACCCAGGATCGAACTAGGGACACACGGATTTTCAATCAATTGCTCTACCGACTGAGCTATCGCGCCAATGGCGTGTATTAAGCCGCATATCGAGCAAATAGTCAACAACTATCCCTGAGCTTTTGATTGCCGATTTTTCACACAAAAACATAAGCAAAAAAAATCCCTGATGGGATCAGGGATTGAAATTTCAAATTTATGGTGGCGGGACCCAGGATCGAACTGGGGACACACGGATTTTCAATCCGTTGCTCTACCGACTGAGCTATCGCGCCAAAGTGGGCGTATTAAACAATATTTATCAAAATCCGTCAAGCAAATTTGTGGATTTTTCGAGTCACTGTCTAATTTTGCTCCGAATTTCCCGATATTTTACCAATATGCGACAGGCAGCGATGGATCGCGCCACAGCCTGGCTCAAACTGCTTCACGCCCTGTTCTTCTTCAATACGGCAAACCTCCTCAACCAGACGCTCCGCCACGCCGCGTCCACGATTGGCAGGGTGAACTACAACATATTCTAGTACTCGACTTTCGCCTTGTCCTGTTGACCAAATTGCACCTATAATTTTGCTGTTAAATTCAGCGGTGTAAACTGTGGTATATTGTTGCAGGTCTTGTTCAAGTTGCTGCATGGCATCTTGCCCATCACCAAACTCTGGGCTGGTGTCATAAAGTCGCTCTAGCTGGGTACGAATCCCTAGATTTTCCAGAGAACGGTAAGCGTGTACGGTAATAGGCATTGATTAACCCTCCTGAGCAAACTATGATGCTGTCACTTTTTCGTCACAGCGAAACTATCGGTTTTTAATTCTATCATTTTTGACGTTTTTTGAGGAACGTGTCCATGACGCAACGTATCAGTGAAGTGGTAAGAAACACCAACGAAACCAAAATTCGAGTTCGTCTCAATCTCGATGGTACGGGTCAAGGCACACTCAACACTGGGGTTCCATTTTTAGACCATATGATTGATCAAATCAAGCGTCATGGTCTATTTGATATCGACATTCATTGCGATGGTGACCTTGAAATTGATGATCACCACACCGTAGAAGACTGTGGAATCACGCTGGGACAAGCCTTTGCGCAAGCTTTAGGTGATAAAAAGGGCTTGCGTCGTTATGGGCATTTTTATGCGCCACTCGATGAGGCACTGTCTCGTGTTGTTGTTGATCTATCTGGTCGTCCAGGTTTATTTATGGATATTCCATTCACTCGCGCTCGTATCGGCACGTTTGATGTCGATTTGTTCTCTGAGTTTTTCCAAGGTTTTGTCAACCATGCGTTAATGACCCTGCATATTGACAACCTGAAAGGCAAAAACAGCCACCACCAGATTGAAAGTGTGTTTAAGGCACTGGCTCGCGCATTGCGTATGGCATGTGAAATTGATCCACGTGCAGAAAATACCATTGCATCTACCAAAGGGAGTCTGTAATGACTCGCATTGCATTACTTGACTATGGTATGGGCAACCTGCACTCTGCGGCAAAAGCGCTGGAGCATGTGGGTGCAACGGTTGATGTCACCAATGATCCAAAGCTGATTGCCAAAGCGGATAAGATTGTTTTTCCAGGTGTTGGTGCAATGCGTGACTGTATGCAGGGTATGCATGAGGCAGGCATTGATGAGGTGGTGCGTCAGGCAGCTTTCAATAAACCTGTTCTTGCGATTTGTGTTGGCATGCAAGCCCTACTACAAAGTTCGGAAGAAAATGGTGGCGTGGATGCACTCGGTATTTTTGATGGTGTAGTGAAACACTTCCCTGAAATTCCACATTTAAAAGTACCACACATGGGCTGGAATCAGGTTCACCAGCTTGATCCAGATCATCCGATGTGGAACAACATTGAGCAGGACGCACGTTTCTATTTTGTGCATAGCTATTATGTTGAGCCAAAAGATTCGACTATTACGGCGGCAACCTGTGATTATGGCGTGAACTTCTGTACCGCCATTCATAAGGACAACCTGTTCGCAACTCAGTTCCATCCAGAGAAAAGTCATACCGCTGGTTTGCAGCTGTTAAAAAACTTTGTGGAATGGAAGATTTAATCCAATCAAACAGCAGCAATACGCTGAATAACGATTTTCCATAATGAAAAAGCCAAGTTTTCTCACTTGGCTTTTTCATTTCCATAAAACTGTTTAAGCTCAACCAAAAATTTTGAGTTTCATAAAATGGAAATGTAGCAACAAACAACTCTTTTAAAAACTGCGATTGCTCTACTTTTCCAACATTATTTTGTCAAAAGCAAAAAAATCAGCACTTCAAACTGGTCTGGCAAACAGCTAAGTCCTCAACAAATCAATTATGCTGCCGCTGATGCTTATGCCGCATTGTTGATATACCAACACCTATATCATCAGCAGTTACTACCTCCTCAAATTCAACAACAAATAGTAAGAATACTTCAAGGTTCAGCAGACAAGGCTTAGCGATTGATCAATACTTTGTTAATATGTAGCCAATTTAAACTTTATGATGACGCTAGGAGCGAAAGCATGCTAATCATCCCTGCAATTGACCTGAAAGATGGTAAATGTGTTCGTTTAAAACAAGGACGTATGGAAGACGATACCGTTTTCTCTGATGATCCTGTCGCAACTGCACAACATTGGGTTGATGAAGGCGCACGTCGTTTACATTTAGTTGATTTAAATGGTGCTTTCGCAGGTACGCCAATTCATAAACCTGTGGTGGAAGCGATTGCACGTGCACAACCAGAACTTCCAATTCAAATTGGTGGTGGTATTCGCTCACTTGAAACCATTGAGCACTATTTGGAAGCAGGCGTATCTTTCGTCATCATTGGCACAAAAGCAGTAAAAGAACCTGAATTTGTTGAAGAGGCATGCAAACGCTTTGCAGGTCATATCATTGTTGGTATTGATGCCATCAATGGTATGGTTGCGACAGATGGCTGGGCAAATGTAACTGACGTGAAGGCAACTGATCTTGCAAAACGTTTTGCAGATGCTGGTGTTTCAAGCATTGTTTATACCGATATCGCACGTGATGGTATGATGCAAGGTGTTAACGTTGAGCAAACTGTTCATTTAGCACAATACTCTGGCTTACCTGTGATCGCTTCAGGTGGTGTGACCAATCTGGATGATGTCCGCAACCTGAAAGGCCAGAAAGGTATTTTAGGCGCAATTACAGGCCGTGCGATTTATGAGGGTACACTGAACCTTCGTGAGGCTCAGTTATTACTGGATGAAGATCGCCTCTAAACAAAGCACTAAAAGAAGAGCGGTCAGGCTCTTTTTTTATTTGTGAGTTGAATAAATTGCCTGATCCATACTGGAACAGATGATTTCTCTTGCATAGACGCTATCCGTTTATACACAATATAAAGTTGATTTTTACTGTTTTTACACCATGCCAACCCATCTCGCCTCCTCTCCCAAAGCCGCCCAGTTTGCGCTTATTTTTATTACCATGATCTGGGGCAGCACATTTCTGGCAGTGCAATACGCTCTGAATTTTAGTAGCCCTATGTTTTTTGTGGGCTGTCGTTTTGCTATCGCAGCCTTGGCGATTTTTTTAATCTCAATGAAATCAATGCGTGGATTAACTTTAAAAGAAATACTTGCAGGAACGGCGATTGGTATCGTGATTGCGATTGGTTATGGCACCCAAACCATTGCGTTACAAACGATTTTAAGTAGTGAATCTGCCTTTTTAACCGCACTGTATGTGCCTCTTGTCCCCATTTTAATATGGGTTATTTTCCAAAAAAGACCTTCTCTGATGACATGGTTAGGAACTGCACTCGCTTTTACTGGATTAGTGCTTTTAACTGGAAATGGCATCTCCAATATCAGTTTAAGCTATGGACAAACACTGACCTTAATTTGTGCCTTTGTGATTGCGCTAGAAATTATTTTGATTGGTTATTTCGCAGGAAAAGTTAATTTAAGACGAGTCACCGTTATTCAATTGGCTGTTGCATCATTTTTATCATTTGCCAGTATGCCATTGGTTGGCGAACATAATATTCCTAGTTTTTCATGGCAATTAAGCATTCTAGTGCTTAGTTTGGGTTTAGCCAGTGCACTGATTCAATTTGTAATGAATTGGGCACAACGAATGGTCGATCCAACCCGTGCCGCAATCATCTATGCAGGTGAACCTGTCTGGGCAGGCTTATTTGGGCGGATTGCGGGTGAGCGACTGCCTTTACTGGCATTGCTGGGAGGTTTAATGGTGGTTCTGGGGGTGTTGGTCAGTGAGTTAAAATGGAACAAGCCTAAACAAAAAGAGCGCTAAAAAGCACTCTATACTGCTGATGACTCTTTCTTTTTCATTAACATACACGAATGCACATGCTCAATAATCATGCTTTATTCTATTTTATTGGTACATGGGTTTATTATCATTCAGTGCGATTAAACCACGAATAGCCCGATAAACAATCCAGACCCACGCGGCAAAAATGACCAGTACACAAAATACCGTACCTGAGAGTGCCACGCCAGCAAATGCATTGGCGTTGTCCCCTGTAAAGAATAGCAAGAAGAATGGAATAAAGGCGATGATGTTCCAGGCCAGATACCACCAGAATGTACGGATCTGCCAGGTAAAGTGGCTTTCAAAGATTGAGCCACGCACATCACCACGCTTGACATAGTTAATAATGAGCGCAATGACCGCCAATAAACCACCAGAAAAAATCGCAATAATGTAAAGCACATAAAGAACCAGCGTTAAAGTACGGTTCGGGTCTTGATCAACGGAATAATTCATTTTTATTTATCTCCAGACACGCCCTCAATAAAAGACATTGAGCGGCGAAATTAACCAGCATATCAACAATATATGAAAGATTATGCTACAGAAATAAATCTTACGAAATGGTTGTTTTTGTGTTTTATGTCGCAATTTTTGTTGTGCAAGCCACCCTCCACACCAACCACCTAAAGAATCCACGATATGCAAAGTCTGCTCTGGAATACGTCGATTCCCCAATTGTGCTGCTTCTTTGTCTTGCGCATACAACCAATAACTAACGACATTCATCAAGCTAACAAACAGCAAAGTATACGGCGGCAGCAATTTACTAAAACTTGCAATCAGCATAAATACAATATAAATCACAATACCAATCTGCATCGCTGACCAACGCTTGGCAGATGTCGGCTGAGCAGGTTTGCTGCGATGTTCAATTACTTGTGATGCTTTTAAATAAGTTGCTTGCTGAGCGCGATAACGACCGCGCTCATCCAAAATGACCACATATTCCAAGGCACACCCCACAATTGGACGCGGCCCTGTGCGAGCAAAGTCTTTGATATGGATAAAAACACGATCTTTATGTGCATCATTCGGTTGAATAAAGCCATAGCCTTTATCATCGAACCATTCAACTAAACGCCCTTGATCTCGCATATTCCTACCCTAAACCTAAAACTTGTTGTAAACGGTTTTGTAACATCATGCGCATTTCCATAGGGTCTTTTTGTGAAATATCTTCACCTGTCCGCCCTTCTGCTGCATTTTTCTGTGCGACCTGTAAACGCATACACCAAAAACGACAAGCAGCCATTGCTAGGAAAATATCCAGACAAGCCAATTCATCTTGTGTCAGTGGACGAATGCTTTGATAAGCACCTAAGAATGCCTCAGCTTTTTCTACATCCAAATGGGCTTGGGGATAAGCTGTACAGAAGTCATTGATACTAATCGCAATATCAAATAGCCATTCATCTTGATTGAGTTCATAAAAATCAAGAATACCTTGTAATTGATCTCCCTGAAACAAGGTATTATCCCGAAATAAATCAGAATGAATAAAGCCTATTGGTCTGTTTGGATATGCTTGCGTAATCACTGTAAATAAGTGAAAGACCTGATTTAAAAGTTGTTGATCTGCTTGAATCAATTGAGGACGTAATTGGTTTGCTACTTCAGACCAGTATTGATGATTGCGATTAAAATCACGTTCCAAAGGAAAGCCCTGCAAAGCCAAATGCAATTTTGCCTGCGCTTGAGCAATCGCCTGTACTTGTTTAATACTGGCTTGTTCAGGATGTTCACCCATCAAACGAGGTGCAATCTGAGCAGGTTTATCTGCAATGCTATGAATCGCCTGCCCATTGTATTTTAAGGGCACCGCCACAGGTACGCCTGCCTTACCCAAACAATCCAGTACAGGTACCAGTTCACCTGCCCCCTCAGCATCTAATTCTTCAAAAACCGTTAAAACATAGTGTTTCTGTGATTGATCCACCAAAAAATAATTGGTGTTTTGAATACCGCCCTGGATTGGAATCAGGTCAATGATCGCTAAACCATAAGGCTCAGCGAATGCTTGAACTTCTTCTAAACTCAACGGGGTATAAACCGACATGGAAAACCTGCAAAAAATAGCTGTGAAGTTTGATAGAATACCTGTTCCCTCCATGAAGGTGTAGCACCCCTTTCTTTATTGGCGATTTTTTGGAAAATTTTATGCTCGCAAAACGTATTATCCCTTGCTTAGATGTTGATAATGGTCGAGTCGTCAAAGGCGTTCAATTCCTTGATATTCGTGACGCAGGTGACCCTGTCGAAGTCGCACGTCGCTATAACGAACAAGGCGCCGATGAAATTACCTTTTTAGATATTACTGCTACCCATCATGGACGCGATACGACTTACCGTACGGTAGAACGTATGGCTGAAAGCGTGTTTGTACCTTTAACTGTTGGTGGTGGTGTCCGTAAAGTTGAAGATATTCGCCTATTACTAAATGCGGGTGCTGATAAAGTCAGTATCAACTCGGCAGCGGTATTTACGCCTGAGTTTGTTCAAGAAGCTTCTCAACGTTTTGGCGCACAATGTATTGTGGTCGCAATTGATGCGAAAAAAACTGGCGAAAATAAGTGGGAAATCTTTACCCACGGTGGTCGTAAGCCAACAGGAATTGATGCGATTGAATGGGCTGTGAAAATGGCTGACTTCGGTGCGGGCGAATTGCTGATTACCAGTATGGATGCCGATGGAACCAAAGCGGGTTATGACATTGCCTTGATGCGTCAGATCAATGATCGTGTCAATATTCCGACCATCGCATCAGGTGGCGTAGGCAATTTACAACATTTGGCTGACGGAATTTTGAAAGGCGGTGCAGACGCGGTACTGGCTGCTTCAATTTTCCATTTTGGTCAGCACACCATTCCAGAAGCTAAGCAATATTTGGCTGAGCAAGGGATTGAAATGCGTCTTTAAACGCGAGTATTACTCAAAAAACCAACCTCTCAAAATCATCGTTTGAGAGGTTTTTTATTCACTCAACATTTCCTCAGGCAAAAAAATACCTTGCCTAAGCAAGGTATGGAAACTGCGTTTATACAACGCTAGAGGGTAAACGTGAATTTTGTCATTTTGAAAATTCTGTGCATTTCAAATGCTTGAATCAAAATAGCTATAAAATGAACAAAAATATTGACATTAAAAACAGATTTTATTGACAATTCACGACATGGACGACTGAAGTATTGTCGTGATTCGTCAAAATTTTGGTGCTTTATTGTCACACTTCGCATTTTTCACTAAGCAACTGATTCTTGTTGCTCCGCATCGGCTACAGGTGGTGTCACTAACTTTGGTTTTTGCTCAACCCACTTCGCAGGGAAAACCGATTCAATCGCTTGAGTCAGCGCTTTGGAAAGTGGCGCAGGTAGAGGTAAACCGAGTGGATTGGCTTCTTTTAAATCAGCAGATGAAACCACGCGTGTGCCCATGACATAATCAAACCATGGACGGGTCACACACCAATTCGCATCTTGATTTGAGTTCATGTGATGATCATAATGCCAGGGAATACGTTTTTTTGCCCATTCTGGCTCTAAATGAGAACGGCGATGCACATAATAATAATTACCTGCACAATACCAGAATGACAGCGCCATCCCTTTGGAGAATGGATAGGCTGCCGCACTCAACACGGTTGCAACCACAGCCAATGACATAATTTCATTACGTGTACGCCAACTGTCTAGACCTTCCACATAACAATCATCAGAAAAGTCTTGTTTACGGACTTCACGATGATGTGCCCAATGCGATTCCATCTGTTTTGGCGTTGGACTGAAACGTGGCTTGCCTTTACGGTGTACCCCATGCAATAGATATTTATGAGCAAACCATTCATATGCATTTACAACTGCCAAACCTGCAACAAAACCCTTCAACATGGTTTTCTCCAAATGTTTCCTTATTTTTTTAAAGATATAAATTTTTGTAGGCGAAGTATTGACGATACGATATATTTATATTGACAAAACACGACAGAATAAGGAGTAGACAGGATGTCCCAACTCAAGAACTATACAGGCTCTGTTTATGGCGGATTAGGGCATTTATTAAAGGCTTATTGCGAAACAAAAAATATTGAAATTCCTGAGCAATTACAACAAGTCCAAAATCTTGAACGTTTTGATTACGTCATTTGGCGTGACTTACTTGAAGATCTTAATCGTTTAAATCCCAAGACAGGTTTAGGCTTAGAAATTGCAGAGCACGTACAACCTAAACATTTAGGAATTATTGCTTATCTCGCACTGTCATGTGAAAACTTGGGCGAAGCATTGGCGCGTTATCATGATTTTCATCGCTTAATTTATGATGGTAGCCCTCTCGTCGTTGAATTTAACCCACCCTACGCATCAATCCGCTGGGAAGCTCCAGAACCCAACCCAACCCAATTAACAGATGAAATTGCAATTGCGCTGATGGTGCAATTCCATAAGTTATTTCTGTCAGGTGAAGATCTCAATCTACACGAAGTGCATTTTGTGAATACCGCACCGAAAAACATTATGGTTTATGAGCAGTATTTCCGTTGTAAAGTCCGTTTTGATCAGCCTAAAACTCAGCTACTTCTACCTGTTACCGAAGCCTTTAAGCCACTTCGAACAGGCGATCACACTTTACAGCAATTGTTGCTACAACAAGCTCAAGCTTTATTGGATAAGCTTCCCAATTCCACTCAACTCGATCAACGTCTGCAACATGCAATTTTGACTGGATTACAAAAAAATCAATATCAAATCGATTTTATTGCAGAAAAATTAGGATTATCGGTAAGACAATTACAACGCCACTTACAACAGCAAAACACCACCTTTCAAGAACGTGTGCAACAAGTACGTTTTATGCTCGCAACGGAATATTTAAAAGATCCGCATTTGAGCCTACAAGAAATTGCCTTGCTACTTTGCTATTCGGAACAAAGTGCTTTTCAACGTGCATTTAAAATTTGGACTGGTTTAACTCCACAACAGTGGCGAAAGAACAATACCATTTATAGTTCTTAATCAAATTGATAAGGAAACGATGGTTTCTTAAAGCATTTTTTATAGAAATGGATTTTCGATTTCCTGTTCAGGTGGGCGCTGAATTTTCTCAGGGAGATTTTCCTGCTCCAGGGCTGTCACCACCTCATTCATAAAGGCCTGCAACTTTCTGGCAGCCTGTAAACCAACCTGATCTTTAGTGATCTGTAGGTTTCCATATAGACTGACACAATCGACCTGATTTTCCAGCGTCAGGTCATAGATTGCCGAAGACTCATTTCCATCCACAAAAGGCTTAAACATCTCGTTCCCTCATTGTTATTCTCTTTTCATCACAGTGAGCCAAACCCTGATAATTTTCAATAGGCCCTACATTATCTCAACAATTGTAAAAAATACTGCACCATCGCATCAACCAACTGCTTGATGAGGGCCTGCTTGGTTTCCTCATCAATCTGTGGCAACTTACTTTCAGCAGTCTGGGGCTGTCCTGAAGCAAACTGCTTTTGTTGAGCCTGTATGCTGGCGGTATCGGCTTCTTCCGCACATTGGCTTTCCGCATCCCAACGCATATATTTAATGTCTTGATTGGCTTTAACCTGAGCTGCGGTCAACGGTAATTGATAGATGTTACGCTTCTGCTGCTCGGTCAGTTGCGGGAATAAATTAACCCCCAGCTTCTCTTCCAGATAACAGATACTGACGACCCTGACCTGCTGTGAATCATTGTTAGGTGCATAATAGGCACCGCTAATCCCCTGTTTGGGCAGATACACCGCCTTATACACGGCCGTTGGCACAATCACGCCATTCCCAATGGTTTTGAGCCGCTTTCCCTCAAACACGGGACCTGTGACAATATAGGCATCCCTATGCTGTTTGGTCACAATCGCGCGCACGGCCTCCTCCAGCTTACGCCAGACTTCCTGATTATTTTTAGGGGCCTGACCATATTAGCTAAAGAGAAACTATCATATTGTGCAGCGGTGTTATTCATATCGCCATTTGGCGCCATGTGCCCACGGTCATATCGGATTTAATCTATACTCATACAAAACACTCAATTTAATTTAAATTATATAAACTATAAATTAAGTAATAGATGTCCTTCTAAATTAAGAAAAATTCTTATTTGATTAATATTTCTACCTTAACATTCATGCATAATTCGTGAATGAGAACATCTATTCAAAATAGCTTTCCAGAACAATGTTTAAGAAGTATATACGCAACTCAGTTTAAGAAGATGCAGACTTATTCCCTAGAAAACTATAAAGAAATCTATGATTATTGTCAGAAGGTTTGCTTTAACGAAAAGTGTAGTCATTTCTCAAATACAATCGTGATACAGATTGAGCCACCCGATGATTGATATACGCTGAATTATCAGGAGACTTTCCCTTGGGAGATTCTAGGCAGCCAACTTATAAAAGTCTTCGGCCATTTGATTTGGTGTCTTAAAACCCAAACCCTTTTGAATTCTTCGATGATTATAAAATAATTCAATGTATTTTATAATATCTGCTTTGGCTTCTTCTCTGGTTTGATAGTTGTAATGATGCACTAACTCATTTTTCAGTATTCCCCAAAAGCTTTCAATCGGTGCATTATCGTAACAGTCTCCGCGCTTGCTCATTGAACCTTGAAAACCATATTGCTCAAGTATATTTCGATATTCATGGCTGCAATATTGACTTCCTCTGTCTGAATGCACAATCAGTTCTTTGGTTGGTTTTTGATTGTGAATAGCCATATTTAGCGCATTACAAACAAGCTGTGCTGTCATGCGCTCATTTAAGCTATAGCCAACCACTTGCTTCGTGTAAAGGTCTTTTACCGCTGCTAAGTACAGCCATCCTTCAACAGTCCATATGTACGTAATATCACTTGACCATGCTTGATTTGGTCTAGTCATTGAGAATTGTTGCTCCAGCAGGTTTTCATAGATCGCTCGATTATGGTCACTATTCGTAGTCCTTTTAAAACGCTTGTGTCGCTTACAATACAGGTGGTTCAGCGCTTTTATCTGACGTACAGCGTACATACTCATTTTTATGCCCTGAGCTTGTAAGTATTTGGTTAATCGAATATAACCATAGCTCTGCCTTGTCTCCTCATGGGCTATTTTCACCAATATCGTCTGTTGATTTCGTTGAATCGTTCTTTTGCTCACGCCTCTCTTGAGCCAATCATAAAAACATGAAACTGAAACATGAAGTAATCGAGCCATTAAGGTAATTGGAAAAGAATATCTTTTTTGTTTCATATAGGCGTACCTTACTGACTTTCTTTGGCAAAGTACGCTGCTGCCTTTTTTAAAAATTCACGTTCCATTTCAGCTATTTTGAGCTGTTGTTTGAGTTTTTTATTTTCTTCGAGTAGAGCGTTTAGATCAGGTGAATACTGTTTTGTACCTGCTAAAGTTCCAGCCTTTGCTTTGGTATTCCAATTTGAAAGAGTTTGCATTGAAATGCTAAGTTGTCTAGCTGTTTCCGAGACATTGCCTTGATTGGCTTCAATTAATTTGATGGCTTCAGCTTTAAATTCTGTGGTGTAAGTCTTGTGTTTCTTGCTCATGGTAAACTCCTGATGAGTGTGTTTAGTTTACCAAGTTAAAACCTCCTGTTTTTTCAGCACACATCATACGACAAAGGGTGGAATAATCCGGAGCTGTCCAATCTAATCCAGAGAGTTTAATCAGACTTTGAACAAAACCTGTGACCATACGTAAAGAGAGTCGGAATAGTAATTTGATCATTAAGCAGCATTGAATCGCTGTATCGGAGTAGGTTTGATTTCGACCTTGCTTGCCTTGTGATTGTGCATACCACTGAGTCTTTGGATCAAGCCAAATGGAAATATTACCTCGGTTAATTAAGGCTCGGTTATAGGATGACCAATTGGTTGTACGGTAGATTTTAGAGGCAGGCTTATTCATTTTGAAATTATATTGCTGAATAAGCTTTTGATGCTAGGTTTGTGCAACAAAGCCATTATAAGATGAAAGGAATAGTACGCTAAACTACTATTCCTTTCATTAAATTATTTTAAAAAACTAATTCAATACCTGCACCATATAGCCATCCCTTTTCAGAATCTGTTGCTTCTTGAAAAGGAGTTGATTTTTTTCCTTTCTC
>JAXMGF010000016.1:0-40088 GCA_046347365.1 Acinetobacter sp.
TGCTTGTGGATCAAGATCAATCACCAAAGTTCTTAAACCTTGCTTAGCACTAATTGCAGCTAAGTTGACTGTAATACTTGATTTCCCTACACCACCTTTTTGGTTAAATACCACACGAGTTAACATGATTTCCCTCTACAAGATTTTTGTAAACTGCACGCAGTTTAACCTAGTGCAAAAACAATTACTAAAACAATGTCAAACAATTACGCAAAAATTGGTTTAATGATGACCAGCCCCAGAATCCCCACCAGCGCCACCGTACCGATCAATAAACCAGCACGCCGCTGCACCAACAAGATACTGTCATCTTTGTTGTAGGTTTTGATCAGGGAAGACCACAACACAAAAAATAGAATGATCTTGGCATAAAACCATGGCTGTACATCAAAGTTATTCATAAACAGTAGAACCGCACCCGTCACAATAATTAGGGTGAGGGATAGATGCTGTAATGCCACAAAGCCTTTACGTGCATGGTGGTTGGGCTGCTGCTCCCTGACACCCATATATAGGGTTGCCGCACGGGTAAAAAACACCAGAATCAATAGACTTACAGCCGACATATGAACAATTTTAGTGAGTAAATGTGCGTCCATGATTGATCCTTAGTTTTTTGGTGCATGAGCACATTCAGGGCTTGCAGGTGCCTGCCCCTGCCATTCCGTTGGAATATAGGCGTGAATTGCCAGTGCGTGAATCTGCCCAGGACTCATCAACCCTGCCGCAACAGCATAGATCTTTTGATGGCGCTGTACCAGACGCAGCGCCTGAAACTCTTCACTCACCACAATCACCTTAAAGTGGGATTCCTTGCCTGGGAAATATCCCCCATGCCCTGCCGACTCATTGATCACATCAAGATGGATGGGTGCCAAGGTTTGTAAACGTTTAATCAACTGTTGTTCTAAATTCATCGGTCACTCTGTCAGGTCAGATTGAGATAGCTGCCAAGTATACATGACTGAAAGTGGTGGATCTGTTGAGATTTCACAGCGACTTCGATGTCTGAATTACCCAATCCTGAGTAAAAGTGCGTTTTTCTTGGTTTTTAGGCTGAAAATGCTTTTATTTTATGCAATTAAGCAATTTCTTTGCATAAAGTTATTGACCGTTGTTTTGCTTAATGTATTATAGCTGGCACGCGGGAATAGCTCAGTTGGTAGAGCATAACCTTGCCAAGGTTGGGGTCGCGAGTTCGAGTCTCGTTTCCCGCTCCAGATTTAAAAGGCCCTAGTCGAAAGATTAGGGCTTTTTTGTTATTGATTTTACTATATTTTTTGAAAGCTCTTCTTCTTTCGCTATTCGATTCAATTAAAAATGGGGGTATTACCAATGGACTGGATCCGTATGCCTATTTAAGTAATGTGCTGAAAAGGTTGCCGACGCATAAAGTGACCCAGATTGAAGAATTGCTACCACACCGCTGGAAATCCGACCAAAATTAAAAGTAGGCATGGGGTTCAGCGGGCGCTTACGATGCTCATTAACTTTTTAATCATAAAAAACAGGGAGCCAATTGCTCCCTATTTTTAATTGTACGGATTTTAGATTTACAACATAAAGTGGATCTGCATTTCCCCAACAAGGAAACCCAGCACCGCGCCCACAATGATCAACGACCATTCATCTTCTTTAAATGCAGGGCGGAGCATCCCTTCGAATTCTTCAGGGCTTAACCGCTGCATTCTTTCGACCAACGTATTGCGGACATTCATCGCATCTTCGGCATAAGACTCTACATAACGCATGGTTTCTGGCAGTTGCTGTAAAATACGTTCAGCCACTTCGCTCTTAAGGTTTTGATATTTTTCACCGCCAATCGCATACACCACCAGTGGACGAACAATACCTGCTTGTAGATCAATTTCTTGTTTCACATGGCGACTGACGAGTTCGATCACTTTATCTGAATTGGTTCCAGAAAAAAGCTCTTCCATCATATTACGGGATGTGAGTAATTGTTTAGAAATGAGCGCTGCATAGTCTGCCGCGACTTCATTTTGCCGCTTAATGAACAAACCTTGCCATGTGTAGCCCAAAATCTTCTTTGGGTACAATGGTCTAAACATCATTTGTAAAGCCATCCAGTCACTGAAAAAGCCGACAAAGCCACCAAACATTGGCAGCATCCAAGGATATTTTCCTTGAGTGACCACCCAACACAACATTTGCACTACACCAATAGCGAAACCAAAAATAAAGCCGACATTACTAAAGAATTTAAACTCTTGCTTACCGACTTTTTTGAAAATTTCGTTGAGAAGACGCTTATCTTTGAGGAGATTGCTAATCACCATGTGTTTGATGTCAAAGTATTTGATCACATCTTTTTGCACTTCGCCCATGATATGTTCAACAATCTCAGGGGCTTTGGCCTGAACCCGTTTAATCAATTTTTGACGGGCAAACTCTGGCATGCCTTCCCATAAACCAGGCTGATATTGCTGTGCAACTTCGCGAGTAATATCCTCGGCAGAGGCCATTAACGGTTTTTCAATTTCCTGAGCAATACGCTTGGGGTCAAGTCTGGCAAAAATTTCTTGGGGCTGAATTAACTTTGAGGTCATTAACTCAACGGCTATAGTCGCCATTTTTTCAGCTTTTCGCGGGACGATGCCTTGCCATCCGATTGGAAGACCAAATAACCTGAGTCCCTTAAATTCAAGTGGTGCAAACATCATTTGAATGGCAATAACTTTCGTTACATAGCCAATAAAGCCACTAATAAATGGGATCGAAATATATAACCAGAAATTCTGTTGAAAATCCGCAATCATTTCTTGAAACATTATTGTATTGGTCCTTCAAGTCCTAATTGTTGCCCGTGAATGGGCAAGCCATAGATAATAGTGAAAATATTTGAGGACATTGGCGATGTACCAATTTCCCTTATCGGCTTTTTAATTTTCCTTTGCTCAAGGACATCGCCATCCCATAAAAAGGAAACGATGTAGTCGATTGAATACCTTTCCATGGTAACGCATCTCTAACCCAACATCTTAGCACCAATTTTTGCTTTGTGTTGAGCAGAATGGGCAAGAATTGTTGATTTAACTCTCTTTTATCGACATGTTTGGCTGAGATTTTGGTTTAAATATTAGGCCTGATGGACAACCACAGCTAAAAAATAAGATAGATGATGAATTGCGGTGCGTCAAAGCGTGAAAAATGCTAGAATATGGCGCTTAATTCATTTGCCTTTAATGATTCGCCATGACGACCAATACTCAAATTACTGAAGATCGTATCCTTATTCTGGATTTCGGCTCTCAATATAGCCAGCTGATTGCACGTCGCGTACGTGAAGCGGGTGTTTATTCTGAAATGTATGCTTTCGATATGTCTGAAGAAGACATTCGTGCGTTTAATCCGAACGGGATTATTTTGTCAGGTGGTCCTGAGAGCGTACATGAAGAAGGTAGTCCACGTGCGCCACAAGTTGTATTTGAACTTGGTGTACCAGTATTGGGTATTTGCTATGGCTTACAAACCATGTCTGAACAGCTTGGTGGTAAAGTAGAACCAGGTACAGTTCATGAATTTGGTTATGCTGCTGTTGATGTATTGGTACGCGATCAATTGTTGGGTGATCTCAATGATGGTGACGACAAGCTTAATGTTTGGATGAGTCATGGCGATAAAGTCAGTGTGATTCCTGAAGGTTTCTCTGTTACTGCAAGCACACCAAGCTGTCCATTTGCCGCGGTAAGTGATGAAGCACGTCGTTTCTATGGTGTTCAATTCCACCCTGAAGTGACCCATACAGCGAAAGGCGCAGAGTTATTATCGAACTTTGTGCATGGGATTTGTGGATGCCGTAATCTCTGGAATTCTGAAAACATCATCGACTTGCGTGTTGAACAATTACGTGAGCAAATTGGCGATCAAAAAGTTCTGTTAGGTCTTTCTGGTGGTGTGGATTCTTCAGTTGTTGCTGCATTGCTTCATAAAGCAATTGGTGATCAATTGACATGTGTATTTGTAGACAATGGCTTACTTCGTTTAAACGAAGGTGAGCAAGTAATGGATATGTTCGCGAAAAACATGGGTATCCGTGTGATTCGTGCTGATGCTGAACAGCGCTTCTTAACTGCGTTAGCGGGTGAAGTTGATCCTGAGAAAAAACGTAAAATTATTGGTCGTGAATTCATTGAAGTATTTGCTGAAGAAGCACGTAAACTTGATGGTGTAAATTTCCTTGCACAAGGTACGATTTACCCAGACGTGATCGAATCTGCTGCAACCAAAAATGGTAAAGCACATGTGATTAAATCACACCACAATGTGGGCGGTTTACCAGATGACTTAGCTTTTGAATTGGTTGAGCCGATTCGTGATTTGTTTAAAGATGAAGTACGCCGTCTAGGTACAACTTTAGGTTTACCACATGAAATGCTTTATCGTCACCCATTCCCAGGTCCAGGTTTAGGCGTGCGTATTTTGGGTGAAGTGAAGAAAGAATATGCAGACATTTTACGTCTTGCGGATGACATCTTTATGCAAGAGCTTCGTGCAAGCGGTTGGTATGATAAAACTGCGCAAGCATTTGCGGTATTCCAACCTGTAAAATCGGTCGGTGTTGTCGGTGATGGTCGCCGTTATGCATGGGTGATTGCACTTCGTGCGGTTGAAACAGTTGATTTTATGACAGCTCGTTTTGCACATCTCCCTTATGATCTTGTAGATAAAATCTCAACGCGTATCATGAACGAAATCAAAGATGTTTCACGTGTTGTATATGACGTGTCATCTAAGCCACCAGCAACGATTGAATGGGAGTAAAACTGGCAAGCAGCAACGCTGCTTGCCAGTTTTACGCCAAAGGCTATGCCTGCGGCAGAGGGATTTCAAGAAACAACATTTCTTGCCTAAATTACGCCATGAACGAGTTTTAAAGTGAAACTTTAAAACGAAGTGCAAGATGCCTGCGGCAGAGGGATTTCAAGCATGAGTGCGTGTTTAAAGCAACGCTTTAAACCAAACGAAGCTGCTTGCCAGTTTTACGCCGAAAAAGGACGCAATTGCGTCCTTTTTTATAGTTTAGACCGATCTAGATAGTCGGAAGGTCAAAACTGGCCACTTGGTTGCGTCCGTTTTGCTTTGCACGATAAAGCGCAATATCTGCTTCTTTGATCAGTGAATGTAAATTTATATTGTCTGAATTTAGTTTTGACACACCAACCGAAACGGTGAAACTAATTTTGATATCATTTCCAATACAGACAGGGTGAGACTCGATATTTTTTCTTAGACGCCCTGCAATCATAATGGCATCTTCCAGTGTCGTTTCGGGAAGCAAGGCAACAAATTCTTCGCCTCCAAAACGCGCGAGAACATCGGCACGGCGCATTTCCTTACGTGCAAGTTCGGCAATTTTTTGCAATACCTGATCGCCAATATCATGGCCATAACTGTCATTAATTCTTTTAAAATAATCCACATCAAACATCAGTAGACAGATGGATTGATACGGCGGCCAAGCATGAATCATCTTATCTGCAATCAACTCAAATTGGCGACGATTACTCAGCTGGGTGAGTTCATCTGTATGGGCAAGTTCACGCAGCAGGTGTCGATCCCATTCCTTCAGCATAGAACGTAAAAATGCACGCCGCGCATTTAAGGTGTTGTTCCAACAGACATATAGGCTAAAAAACATCATTGGACTATAAACCAGCGCAAAAATCACACTGTGTTGCACATCATTGATGCGTATTGCGCCGCAAATAATCACCAAGCTAATCAGTGTGGTGGCTAAAATAGAGGGGCTGAATCGGACATGAATTGCAAAACAACCCAGTAAGACAAAAATAGGTGCGGCGTATTGATAAGATGCTACATTGGGGCTGTTCGATTGGCTTAGCAACCAAAACCATAGCCCAGCGGCGCATGCACTCGACACTGGTAGCAATAAATCGTGAATCAGCACATTTGTAATATGTTTAAAACTTAACCAGTTAATAAGCATGAAAGTGAGCGCCAGTGCAACACGACCAATGCCAGATTGCAGGCTAACATCAGGAATTAACAACCAATCTATGAAAAAATAGACCAGAAATAGTAACTGCGCCAATAAGTTAATTTGTATTAAATAATGGCGCTGATTAACATTTTGGTATTGATAATAACTTTGTTTAAATTGAGCTGGGATAGTTGCAATACGGTCGTCTAGCGCTTGTTCCAACGCAGTACGATTTTTCGAGTCGAGCAGTTGCTCGGACGTAATAAAAGTTTGATTCAGTTTTTGATGAGCGGAACTAAAGAGCAGGGTACTAAAACCTTGCTCATGCCCCAAATTGGGGTTCTGTACAGCGCCTTTCATCATAGGCCGCTCCATTGCATACACAATGCATTATTGTTGAAATTTTAAACTTGATTTATTGTTTTGTTTATCAAACGATAAATTTCTGTTGAAATTGATAACGAGGTGTAAAGGGTTTGGCTGTGTGCCAATTCATCGTTATTTTATCTTAAAAATAACCAAGATTATACCCCCATTTGTGGGGGTGGTCATACAATAGAGTGCTAATGATGAGCGAATACGATAACGTAAGCGTGGTTGTTTGTGCGCAGCACTAAGCATTGAAAAGACTTAAACGAATCACTTCAGGATAATAAAATGAGCAATAGCCATAACGGTGAACGGTCACATTCAGATGATTATGCAAAATATACTGACCAACGGATTCAAGACGTGCAGTTGCGGAGTGCTGAAATTGGCAAGGGCACTATCATTAAGCGCGCCTTGCCGAGTCGTCAGAAGCGTTTGGTGGGGGCATGGTGTTTTCTGGATCATGCAGGGCCAGTGAGTTTTCCCGCTGGAGATGGTTTGGATGTAGGACCGCACCCACATATTGGTTTGCAGACTTTTACATGGATGATTGAAGGCACCATGATGCACACCGATAGTCTTGGTTCAAAACAACTGATTCGTCCTAAGCAAGTGAATTTAATGACGGCGGGGCGAGGAATTTCGCATACCGAAGTTGCACCTGATACTGAAACTAAAATGCATGCAGCACAGCTTTGGATTGCTTTGCCTGATGACAAGCGCAATATGGAGCCAAAGTTTGAGCATTATCCAGAACTACCTGTGGTTAGTAAGGATCAGGTTGAATTTACCATTTTAGTGGGGGATTTTCTTGATATGGTTTCTCCTGTGCAAGTACATACACCTTTGGTTGGTGTGGACTTAACCGCACAAGCGAACACTAAAACCCGTATTCCACTCAATCCAAACTTTGAATATGCTTTTATGGCACTTGAAGGCATTGCTCAGGTCAATGGGCATGAACTCAATGCCGATAATATGGTGGTGTTGGAAACGGGGCTGACTGAAATCGAAGTTGAACTGGCTGAAGGTCATCGTGTGTTACTCATCGGTGGTGAACCGTTTGAGTCGCCAATTTTGCTGTGGTGGAACTTCGTTGGACGTACGATGCAAGATTTACAGCAAGCACGAGAAGATTGGATCAATCATGATGCTCGTTTTGGTGAAATTCCTGATTATCAAGGGAAGCGTCTCGAAGCACCTGTACTGCCTGAGCAAATGAGGGCATCGAAATGAGTATAATAGCGAGTGCAAAAGTTCTAACTTTACCTGAACCGTGGAAAGGAGTGGAAAAGAGACGTGACAAGTGGCTCAGACCAATTTCTAACAGATAAACCCGAATCTTTTGGAGGCCATGATACTGGTCCAGCACCTTATGATTTTCTGACTGCAAGTTTAGCATCATGCACGATGATTACCTTACGCATGTATGCGCAGCATAAGCAAATAAACTTGGGTGATTTTCAGTGTTGAAGTTGATTTTCATACCAACCGTGAACAGCAAGAAAAGATGACACGTCGTATTATATTTGAGCAGATTCCATCACCAGCATTACAAGAGAAGTTGCTGAATGTATGTAGTAAAACATCGGTGACGAAAACTTTGTTACGCAGTTTAGACATACAAACCGTGATTGTTTGAGACTAAAATGCTATTGTGCTTGGGCAAATCATAATTCTAAACGTAACTGTGAGAGGGATTCATACAGCAGTTGCGTAGACAAAGCAGGCACAAAAATGATTACCTTACATTACCTACAATGCTCACGTTCGTTCCGTATTTTGTGGGCATTAGAAGAGCTTGGTATGGACTACCAAGTTGAGTATTATCAGAGATTACCTAGCTACGCAGCTCCTGAAAGTTTGAAACAGATTCATCCGCTAGGTAAAGCACCAATTCTGGTGGATGATGAGAATGTCATTGTGGAGTCGGCTGTTATTTTGGATTATCTGCAACAGCAGTATGATGTTAAACAACAGTTCAAACCGCAGCAATTCAAAGATCAGCTCCAATACTCGTATTGGATGCACTACGCTGAAGGCTCTCTCATGCCTTTATTGGTGATGACTCTCGTCATCAATAATGTGAGTAAGCATGTTCCGTGGATTATTCGACCTGTTGCTGAAAAAATTACCGATGGCGTGAAAGCTGGCTTTGTTCGCCCTCGAATGAAAGAACATATGCTATATCTGGAGCAGTATTTGGGAGAGCATGATTATTTTGCTGGAGCTTTTTCTTTTGCAGATATTCAAATGGCATTTCCACTGATTGCAATTCAAAATCGACTACACGGGAAATATCCCAACATTCAGGCTTTTGTCCAGCGTATTCAGCAGCGTCCAGCGTTTCAGCGAGCTGAGCAGAAAAGCCTGCACTCTCAATGTGCTTAAAGCCAGATATAGAATGAGAAAGGGGAAACAGATCGTTTCCCCTTTCTCATGTTATCAATGTATTAACGCTTGATTACGATGGAGTCAATGCCGCTATGTTGCAGGGTTTGTTGAGCAGCAAGTGCTGCATCTTGGCTATCATAAGGACCAGAGAAAACACGATACCATGTTTGCCCATTTTCAACCGTTTTTATAACATCGGCAGATAAACCATTCAGAATAATTTCTGCACGACGTGCATCAGCACTGTCAGGATCAGGATAGCTACGTACTTGTAAGATATAACTGGCTTGATCTGGTGCAGTTGGTTCAGTCGAGGTGATCGTTATTGGATCTTCAGTGGTCGTTTCAGGTTTTGGTGATTCAATAATCACGACATTACCTTGTTGTTTGGTTTCAGGGACAGCCTGTTCAGGGATTGGAGTAACTTGTTGTTGTGGCAACAAATCGTAGAAACGATAATCTTTGTTGGTATCTTCTTCTTGATAATGATCGGAGGTTACCTGATTTTTTGCTGGAACAGGTTGCCATGGTTGCCATAGCATGAGCATGACACCAACACATAGAATCGCAAGAATCGCGACAAGCATTCCCAACCACTTTGGAATAAGTGGTTTTTTCGGCTTGTTTGGTCGTTCAGATACACCACGTTGCGTTTTTCCAAACACCTGAAATTCCTCTTGATCCTATTAGATTATTTGTAACTTGAATCTGGTTAAAAACAAAGCATTATGTTTGAAAATAATGCTTTGTTTAAGATATTGCCGACCAATGATAGGCTAAGTTTAAAAGTAGATCTGTATAGCGTTGTTAACAACAATATTTCAGATTCAAACTTTTTATTGCAACTGTGTGTATTGATTACATCGCTTCAGGAGCAGATACACCCAGTAACTCTAAGCCATTACGTAAAACTTGTTGTACGTTAATTGAAAGTAATAAACGCGCTTGTGATAAAGGAATATTTGTTTCATCAACAAATTTAACGCCATCTTGAGCATACCATCCATGAAATAGCGCAGCTAAGTCTTTTAGATAATTACCAATTTGATGTGGTTCGTAGACATTCGCAGCACGAATCAAAATTTCAGGATAAGCTGCTAATTTAGCGAGAATCTCTGTTTCAGTCTCTAAAACTAAGAGATTAGCAACTTGGCGAGCAGATGCGACATCAAATGTAATGCCTTTCTCTTTCGCACGGTTCAAAATACTATTTACACGTGCATGGGCATACTGAATGTAGTACACCGCATTGTCTTTGCTTTGAGAAACGGCAAGGTCTAAATCAAAGTCGATATGTTGTTCAGATTTACGCATCACGTAGTAGAAGCGTGCCGCATCATTACCCACTTCTTTACGTAGATCACGTAAAGTCACGAATTGACCTGAACGAGATGACATTTGTACCATCTCGCCACCACGCCATAAACTCACGAATTGAACTAAAAGAACAGTCAGTTTTTTAGAGTCGTAACCCATTGCATCAATCGCAGCTTTTACACGTGAAATATAGCCGTGGTGGTCTGAACCCCAAATATCAATCAGGTCAGTATAACCACGTTGTAGTTTATTCAAATGGTAAGCAATGTCAGATGCAAAATAAGTGGTTTGACCATTACGACGTTTGACCACACGGTCTTTCTCATCGCCAAATTCAGTTGATTTAAACCAAATATTGCCATCTTTTTCATAGAGAAAGCCACGTTGATCAAGCGTCGCAAGTGCTTCATCAATTTTTTCGGTTAGCGAAGCTTCGCTAAACCATTCATCAAAAGTCACGCCAAAGTCAGCAAGGTCATCTTTGATATCATCCAAAATGGCATGTAAAGCCGCTTGGTGAAATACGCGATAGCCCGCACCTAACTGTTGTTGTGAATTGGCGATTAAGCCATCAATGTGTTTTTCTTTATCACCACACAGAATAACTTTATTGCCTTCGGCATCGAGCTCTTCAGCATATTGAACATCTTCAGGTACATCGTTGTAAATGTCAGCAACTGGACGAACGTGTGCATCGCCATCTTGATCAATAATGCTTTGTGCGATTTCTTTAACATAGTCGCCTTGATAGGCATTTTTAGGGAAAACAAGCGTTTGCCCAGTCAATTCTAAATAACGTAAATAAGTTGATGTTGCCAAAATATCCATTTGGCGACCTGCATCATTGACATAGTATTCACGGTCAACTTGTGCACCTGTTGCTTCTAAAAGATTCGCAACAGTCATGCCGTAAGCTGCACCACGACCATGTCCCACATGCAGACTAGATGTTGGGTTTGCAGAAACAAATTCGACTTGGATTTTTTTAGCTGCATTGGCTTGGCTGCGTCCATATTGGTCTTTTTGTGCTTGAATTTGATCAAGTACAGCGAAGCGTTGGTCTGCATTTAAAAAGAAGTTAATAAAACCAGGGCCTGCGATTTCTGCTTTTGTAATGTCAGCGACTTCAGGTAGTGCTGCTAAGATTTTTTCAGCAAGATCGCGTGGTTTCATACCAGCAGCTTTAGAGCCGATCATGGCAATATTGGAGGCGAAGTCTCCGTGACTTCGGTCTTTGGTACGGGTTAAATGGCTCGTATTGGTCCAATCGGAAGGAAGTACCCCTTGTTGTTGAAGGGATTGTACCGCATGATCAAGCGCTGATTGTATTGCCGTATTCATAGTTACCGAAATAAGTGTCGCGGAAAAACGCTAAATATAGCAAATTTTGTCGCGTTAACCAAATTGGCAAGAGATTCATTCAAACTGCAATCGGTTAAATGTTATGAGGAACGTGAACTCAGTTTCTGTCCAATAAAAATAATGGCAAAACAAAGCGCCATACACAATACAATACTTAAACCTGTGGCAATGTTGAGCGCCGCACTTGACCACAGCCCAACTGTAACGCCAAATTGTGCCAGTATGAATGCCCAGATCACCATTTGTTTAGGTGAATGTGCCAGCAAACGTGCACTTAGCGCAGGAATCACCAGTAACGCACCCATCAGGAGTGAACCAACGGCACGGAATGCCAGTACCGTAAACAAGGCCAGCAACAGCATGAAAATCAGGCGTTGCCAGTTGGCATTGACTCCCTCACTCATGGCAATATCGGGATCAATGGCAATCTGGATTTGTGCCGACCATGAACGGTAAAACACGATAAGCGAACCTGATGATCACGATTGCAAAGATGGGTAAATCAGACCATTCAATACTAAGAAGATCGCCAAACAGATAACTTAACAGTTCTGGACGCAGGCTTGGTACTTGCTGGATTAATAACAGGCCCGAACAAAGCAGGGTTGCTGAACACAAGGCGAGCAGGGCATCGTTCGGTAAACGTGAGTCGTGCAAAATCCATAGAATGGCAACCAGCAATGCCGCCAGACAGCCAACACCCAGCCAGAAAGGTAAATGCAGAATACCTGCAACCGCGACACCGAGCAGTGTGCCATGCGCCATGGTGTTGCAAAAAAGGACATTCTACGCCATAGCATTAAACAACCCAGTGGTGCTGTCAGAAATACCAAAAGTGACCCCATGATCCAAGCGGGTAATAGTAGTTGTAACCATTCCATCATGGCTTAGACCTTTGGTTCAGGGTGAATGTGTGGGCGTGGATCATGAGAACAGGGTTCCGCATGATCGCTATGTCCACAATGATTGTGATGGTGCTGATAGAACATCCGTTGCGTACCAAAAATCGCTTGGTATTCAGGATGCTGCTGAATACTTTCAGGTAAACCACTACAACAAATGTGTTTATTCAGACAAACAACGCGATGTGTACCTTGCATCACCCATTGTAAATCATGTGACACCATCAATACCGCACAACCGTAGCGCTCGGGCAAACTACGCACATAGTCATACAGCTCTGCTTCGGATTGAATATCCAGACCTTGCATCGGTTCATCCAGCACCAGAATATCTGGCTGGCGCAGTAGGGCACGTGCCAGTAATACCCGCTGCCGTTCACCGCCTGAAAGTTGTTGTACCTTGGACTGCTGTAGTTTCAGGATACCTGTATCCCGGATAATTTCTTCGCGTAAATCTGCGGCACAAATTTCTAAATCCAGTAAATCTTGAACCCGTAAAGGAAGACTGGCAGATGGATTAAACTTTTGTGGGACGTAGGCCAGTTTTAATTTCTTGGAAAAATGAACCTTGCCTTTATTGGGTGACATGATGCCAAGCAAGACTTTAATTAATGTTGATTTGCCAGCACCATTGGGACCAATTAGTGTCACAATTTCTTTTGCCTGCAATGCAAAATCAATATTTCTTAAAATATCTCGTTCGTCGCGTCGAACAGAAATATTCTCCAACTGAATAAGTGGAGCGCTTATTGGCGTGTGTTGCACTGATGACATTTTCCAGAAATTTCAATAATGCTGTGTTGAGCAGAAAATTGGTCAGAAGCAGCAAGTTGATCGAGCTGTTGAATTAATCCTTGTGCTGAAGCCTCTTTCACTGAATGACATTCAGTGCAGATCAGAAAAGCAGCTTGATGCCCTCACGTGGATGGCAACAAGGAATATAGGCATTAATTGAGGTTAGTCGATGAATTAGACCTTTTTCTAATAAGAAGTCTAAAGTTCTATAAACTGTAGGTGGGGCAGCAGGGCGGTCTGCTTGACCTTTGATTTTAGCCAGTAAGTCGTAAGCGCCCATTGGAGCAGAAGCATTTAGAATGAGTTCAAGCACTTCTTTACGTAAAGGTGTTAAGCGAGCGCCAACTGCAGTACACAAAATTTCTGCTTCAGCAATGCGAGCCTTAATATCGTGATGACCGTGAACACCATGTAAAGCATTGTCATGTTCATGTGAACAAGAACTCATAGGTAGACCTCATTGTTTTTGTAGAATCTATTGCTTTTCATGCGCTCATCGCCTTTATGATATTGCAATAGACCCATTATCATAACATGCAATTCAATATAACCATCTATATAAGTTGAAGCTCGGCAGGCGAGCGCGACAAATCTAAAAAAGACATAGGTGTTTTTTAACTTTTGTTATATTATAACACGCTTCGCTGAGTTGAGTAATGTTGTGATGTCCCGCCTAATTGTATTTGTTTTCTTTTCAATGTTAAGCACATGGGGATGGACTCAAAGTTTAGTTGTTTCAACGCATCCAATTTATTTAATTGCTAAAGAGGTTACAGCAGGCATAGAAGAGCCTGTTCTGTTACTTGGCGATCAAACAGGGCATGATGTACAACTCACACCCGCTCATCGTAAGGCGATTCAAGATGCTTCGCTGGTATTGTGGCTAGGTAAAGTACATGAAGCACCTTTAGATAAGTTGCTTAATCAAAACCCTAAAGCAATTGCACTTTTAGATTCCGGTATTTTGACGATTTTGCCTCAACGTAGTTTACGCGGTGCTGCATTGGCAAACACTGTAGATAGTCATGTCTGGTTAGAGCCAAACAATGCAGTGCGAATCGCTTTCTTTATTGCAACTTTACGTTCACAACAATATCCAGAAAATAAAGCCAAATATATGGCGAATGCAAAACTTTGCGCAACAGATGCTGCAGGCATCCCAGCAATATGAAAGTTCGAGTAAATCCAAACCCTACTGGTCTTATCATGATGCCTATCAGTATCTGGAGCGGGCGCTGAACCTGAAGTTTGCAGGGGCATTAACCGATGATCCACATATTGCACCGACTGCTGCCCAGATTAAATATCTCATGGACAATCGGCCTAAAGCACAAATGTGCCTATTGGCTGAAACATCTGCCAGCAGCAGCCAGTATCGAAAATTGAACCCAGTGGTTTTCCAGCCCGTGGATGAAAGCATGCGTGGTGAGGACAATTTTGTAACAGCTTGGAAAAAATTGGCTTCAAAAACCGACAAATGCGTATTAAGTACACAAAATTGATGAGAAAAATAAAAACCAATTGACTCTATCGTCAAAAAATGGGCTAACGAAAAAAACAGACTTAAGTCGAGAAAAGATTGCATGTTCAGGGGTGTAACTCTATAATGCCTGCGATTCAAAACAATCATGATTAAAACTTGTCAAGCAGTTATGCTGTAAGTGGGTAAAAAATGAGCCGAACTAGTCGCTTGATTGACCGACGATTAGCAAAAGCTTTGGTCTTCTTACAGGCGTGTATGATTCCTGTTGCAGCTTTGCTTGCATGGATGATGAAAGACACTACTGCTCCTGAGTGCTGCGCTTGGAGCGCTGGTTTGTTGGTTGGCGCATTGTTATTTTGCCTGGCAGTCGTTTAGGACAGCAGGCGCAAGAGCATCAAAACAAGTCATGCTGAATATGTATCGGGGAATGCTCGGTAAGTTTGCAATTGTGATTGTGGGTTTTATTTTAATTTTGAGCAATGTCAAACCGTTGTCAGCGGTGGCATTGTTTTGTGGGTTTATCCTCGTTCAGGCCATGTCGTGGGTCGCACCATTCTGGGTGTCACGTCTCCAGCAACGAGAATGAAACACATTTTTGAGATTTTTGGAAGAGGGTACGAGATTTTTGCAGTTCGCAGGATTCGTTCCGCTTCTTTTTAATGATTGACATTGACCAGGTGTGATTTATGGCTGCTGAAGAACATGCCCTGACTTCGACCGAGTATATCAAGCATCACTTGACCAATATGACCTATGGCAAAATGCCTGACGGTACATGGAAATTGGCTGAGACTGCTGAAGAAGCTCAATCGATGGGGTTCACTGCAATTCACTTGGATTCAATGGGTTGGTCTATCGGACTTGGTGTTATTTTCTGTTTGTTATTTTGGACAGTTGCGAAAGCTGCAAATGCTGGCGTTCCAACTAAATTCCAATCTGCAATCGAAATGATTATCGAGTTTGTGGACTCAAGTGTTCGTGATACTTTCCACGGCAAATCGCGTTTAATTGCTCCTTTATCATTGACCATCTTCGTGTGGATTTTCCTCATGAACGCAATGGACTTGATTCCTGTTGACTGGATTCCTTATCTAGCTCAACAGATTGGTGCAAGTGTATTTGGTATGGACCCTCACCACGTTTATTTCAAGGTTGTTCCATCTACAGATCCTAACATTACCCTTGGTATGTCATTGTCTGTATTTGCACTGATCTTGTTCTATAGTATTCGTGAAAAAGGGATCGGCGGTTTCGTCGGTGAATTGGCACTTAACCCATTTAACCCAAGTAACCCAGTTGCAAAAGCGTTATTGATTCCAGTGAACTTGATTTTGGAATTAGTAACTTTTCTTGCTCGACCAGTTTCGTTGGCTCTACGACTGTTCGGTAACATGTATGCGGGTGAGTTAATCTTCATCTTAATCGCGTTATTACCGTTCTGGATTCAATGGGCGTTATCTGTGCCTTGGGCTATTTTCCACATTCTTGTAATCACGTTGCAAGCATTCATCTTTATGATGCTGACCATCGTTTACTTGAGCATGGCAAGCGAAAAGCATTAATGGTATTGCCTAATTATCAATCGATGGTTAGGCTTAAATTTTAGTTTAATTTGGTAATAACCTAACCTCTGAGGAATTTTTCATGGAACTCACTTTAGGTCTAGTTGCAATTGCATCTGCTATCTTGATCGCTTTCGGTGCTTTAGGTACTGCGATTGGTTTTGGTCTTTTAGGTGGTCGCTTCTTAGAAGCTGTTGCTCGTCAACCAGAATTGGCTCCACAACTTCAAACTCGTATGTTCTTAATCGCGGGTCTTCTTGATGCTGTGCCTATGATCGGTGTTGGTATTGGCTTGTTCTTCATCTTCGCTAATCCATTTGTAGGTTAATAGCTTAATTCCTAAATCCACATATTGAGGAATAGCGAAATGAATATCAACCTCACATTGATTGGTCAAGCGATTGCATTTGCGTTCTTTGTCGCATTCTGCATGAAGTTTGTTTGGCCACCACTAATCAATGCGATTAGTGAGCGTCAGCGTAAAATCGCTGATGGCTTAAATGCTGCTGAAAAAGCAAAAGCTGACCTTGCTGATGCGCAAGCACAAGTTAAGGCAGAATTAGACGCAGCAAAAGCACAAGCGGCTCAATTGATCGAACAAGCGAACCGTCGTGCAGCACAATTGGTAGAAGAAGCGCGTACCCAAGCATCTGCTGAAGGTGAGCGTATTCGTCAACAGGCGAAAGAAACTGTTGATCAAGACATCAATGCTGCTCGCGAAGAATTACGTCAACAAGTTGCTGCTTTGGCAGTTGCTGGCGCAGAAAAAATTCTGAACCAACAAGTTGACGCAGAAGCTCATAATGCCATGCTGACTCAGCTGGCTGCTAAACTTTAAGCGAGGGAAATATGGCTGAACTCTTGACGTTGGCACGCCCATACGCTAAAGCAGCGTTTGCTTATGCATCTGAGCAGAATGCAACTGACACTTGGTCAAATGCATTACAATTGCTCAGTGCTGCGGTGCAAGATGAAGCATTTTCCGCTTATTTAAATCGTCCTGAATTGACTCCTGCGGAGCAAGTTGGTCTGTTTACAAAAGTTTTAGGTGAAGATCAATCAGCAGCGCTGTCTAATTTTCTGACACTGCTTGCTGAAAATGATCGTATTATCTTATTGCCTGAAATTGCAACAGAATACGAACAACTTAAATCGCAGAATAACAACTCATTGGAAGTAGAAATTGAATCTGCTTTTCCAATGGATGCGAGACAAGAGCATATTTTAGCTCATGCGCTTGAAAAACGTTTTAACAGAACTGTACATGTGACTGTTAGCGTTAATCCAGCGTTAATCGCAGGTGTTGTGATTCGTGCAGGCGACCAAGTGATAGATGACTCTGCGCTTAACAAGCTTGAAAAAATGCGGACTCGTCTTCTTGCCTAACAGCAAAAAGACTGAACTTAAAAAAGATTGAGGAATAGCGCAATGCAACAACTGAATCCATCCGAGATCAGTGCGCTCATTAAACAGCGTATCGGCGATCTGGACACCAGCGCGACCGCTAAGAATGAAGGTACCATCGTCATGGTATCTGACGGTATCGTGCGTATTCACGGTCTTGCGGATGCAATGTACGGTGAAATGATCGAATTCGACGGCGGCTTATTTGGTATGGCACTGAACCTAGAACAGGATTCAGTGGGTGCCGTTGTTTTAGGTAACTACCTAAGCCTTCAAGAAGGTCAAAAAGCTCGTTGTACAGGTCGTGTATTAGAAGTTCCGGTAGGTCCTGAACTTCTTGGCCGTGTCGTAGACGCTTTGGGTAACCCAATTGATGGTAAAGGCCCTATTGATGCAAAACTAACTGATGCTGTTGAAAAAGTAGCACCAGGTGTAATTTGGCGTCAATCTGTCGACGAACCTGTTCAAACTGGTTATAAATCAGTTGATACCATGATCCCTGTAGGTCGTGGTCAGCGTGAGTTGATCATTGGTGACCGTCAAACTGGTAAAACAGCAATGGCGATCGATGCGATCATCGCTCAGAAAAACTCTGGCATTAAATGTGTATACGTTGCGATTGGTCAAAAACAATCAACAATTGCAAACGTTGTACGTAAGCTAGAAGAAACTGGCGCTATGGCGTATACAACTGTTGTCGCAGCTGCGGCAGCTGATCCTGCAGCTATGCAGTATTTAGCTCCGTACTCAGGCTGTACAATGGGTGAATACTTCCGTGACCGCGGTGAAGATGCGTTAATTATTTATGATGATTTGTCTAAGCAAGCTGTTGCTTACCGTCAAATTTCATTGTTATTACGTCGTCCACCAGGTCGTGAAGCGTATCCAGGTGACGTATTCTATCTTCACTCACGTCTTCTTGAGCGTGCTTCGCGCGTTTCAGCTGACTATGTTGAGAAGTTCACGAACGGTGCAGTAACTGGTCAAACTGGTTCTTTAACTGCGTTACCGATTATTGAAACTCAAGCGGGTGACGTATCTGCATTCGTACCAACCAACGTAATTTCGATTACTGACGGTCAGATCTTCTTAGAAACATCATTATTCAACGCGGGTATTCGTCCTGCTGTGAACGCGGGTATCTCTGTATCGCGTGTTGGTGGTTCTGCTCAAACTAAGATCATCAAAAAATTGTCTGGTGGTATCCGTACTGCTTTAGCACAATACCGTGAATTGGCTGCGTTTGCTCAGTTCGCTTCTGATCTTGATGAAGCAACTCGTAAGCAACTTGAGCATGGTCAACGTGTAACTGAGTTAATGAAGCAGAAACAATATGCTCCTTACTCAATTGCTGACCAAGCTGTATCTGTTTATGCATCTAACGAAGGCTATATGGCTGACGTTGAAGTGAAGAAAATCGTAGACTTTGATGCTGCGTTAATTGCTTACTTCCGTTCAGAAAAAGCTGCGTTAATGCAACAGATCGATGAAACTGGTGATTATAACAAAGACATCGAAGCAGCAATCAAATCAGGTATTGAGAGCTTCAAAGCGACTCAAACTTACTAAGTTTACCTTTAGTTAAGTTTGGTTCACGGATCAACCTTCGAAAGCTCGAAAGGGCTTTCGAATACTAGGTTAAGCGTATGGCAAATTTAAAAGAAATTCGCGCCAAAGTAGCTAGTATCAAGAGCACGCAAAAGATTACTCGCGCGATGCAAATGGTAGCTGCTTCTAAAATGCGTCGTGCGCAAGAGCGCATGGCTCAGGGCCGTCCGTATGCCGATAATATGCGCCGTGTAATTGCTCACTTAGTTCAAGCAAACCCTGAATACAAACACCGTTATATGGTTGACCGCCCAGTTAAGCGTGTTGGCTATATCGTAGTGTCTTCAGATCGTGGCTTGGCGGGTGGCTTGAACATTAACTTGTTCAAGAAAGTTGTGCAGCATGTCAAAGCACAACAACAGCAGTCAATTGAAGTTGAATTTGCTTTGATTGGTCAAAAAGCGGTTTCGTTTTTTAAGAATTACGGCGGTAAAGTGCTTGGTGCAACGACCCAACTTGGCGATGCGCCGAGTTTGGAACAGTTAACTGGCTCTGTACAAGTTATGCTTGATGCATTTGATAAAGGCGAATTAGATCGTATCTACCTCGTTTCAAATGGTTTTGTCAATGCAATGACTCAACAGCCTAAAGTAGAACAACTTGTTCCTTTAGCACCAGCGCAAGCAGGCGATGATCTCAACCGTACTTATGGTTGGGACTATATCTACGAACCAGAAGCAGAAGAATTGTTAAATGGTTTGTTGGTTCGCTACATCGAGTCTATGGTTTATCAAGGTGTGATTGAAAACGTTGCATGTGAGCAGTCTGCTCGTATGGTCGCAATGAAAGCAGCGACAGACAACGCAGGCCAATTGATTAAAGACCTACAACTCATTTACAACAAGCTGCGTCAAGCCGCGATTACTCAGGAAATTTCCGAGATCGTTGGCGGTGCCGCTGCCGTTTAACATTATTAAGTTTGAATTGAGGAGACAGCAATGAGTAGCGGTCGTATCATTCAGATCATCGGCGCGGTTATCGACGTCGAGTTTGAGCGCAATAGCGTTCCTAAGATCTATGACGCTCTCCAAGTTGACGGTACTGAAACTACTTTAGAAGTTCAGCAACAGCTTGGCGATGGTGTTGTTCGTACCATCGCAATGGGTTCTACAGAAGGTCTTAAACGTGGCCTTAATGTAACTAGCACAAATGCACCGATTTCTGTTCCAGTGGGTCCTGCTACGCTTGGTCGTATCATGGACGTATTGGGTCGCCCTATCGATGAAGCAGGTCCTGTAGCGACTGAAGAACGTTTGCCGATTCACCGTCAAGCACCTTCTTATGCTGAACAAGCAGCTTCTACTGATCTTTTAGAAACTGGTATTAAAGTCATTGACTTACTTTGCCCGTTTGCAAAAGGTGGTAAAGTTGGTTTATTCGGTGGTGCGGGTGTTGGTAAAACCGTTAACATGATGGAGTTGATCAACAACATCGCGAAAGCACACTCAGGTTTATCTGTGTTTGCTGGTGTTGGTGAGCGTACTCGTGAAGGTAACGACTTCTATCACGAAATGAAAGATTCTAACGTTCTTGACAAAGTAGCAATGGTCTACGGTCAGATGAACGAGCCACCAGGTAACCGTTTACGCGTAGCGTTAACTGGTTTGACTATGGCTGAATACTTCCGTGATGAAAAAGACGAAAATGGTAAAGGTCGTGACGTATTATTATTCGTCGACAACATCTACCGTTATACACTTGCGGGTACTGAAGTATCAGCATTGTTAGGTCGTATGCCATCTGCGGTAGGTTACCAACCGACACTTGCAGAAGAAATGGGTGTTCTTCAAGAGCGTATTACGTCGACTAAGTCTGGTTCGATCACATCGATCCAAGCTGTATACGTACCTGCGGATGACTTGACTGACCCATCACCTGCAACAACGTTTGCTCACTTAGATGCAACAGTAGTATTGAGCCGTGACATCGCATCTTCTGGTATTTATCCAGCGATCGATCCACTTGACTCAACTTCACGTCAGTTAGATCCATTGGTTGTTGGTCAAGAGCATTATGAAATTGCACGTTCTGTACAGAACGTATTGCAACGTTATAAAGAGCTTAAAGACATTATCGCAATCTTGGGTATGGATGAATTAGCTGAAGAAGATAAATTGGTTGTTTACCGTGCGCGTAAAATCCAACGTTTCTTCTCTCAACCATTCCACGTAGCTGAAGTATTTACTGGTGCTCCTGGTAAATTAGTACCGCTTAAAGAAACGATTCGTGGCTTTAAAGGTCTATTAGCTGGTGAATACGATCACATCCCAGAACAAGCGTTCTATATGGTTGGTGGTATTGACGAAGTGATTGCTAAAGCCGAGAAACTTTAATTAGCAACTCTAATTTAAGGAGATTCTCATGGCGACTATGCAATGCGATGTTGTAAGTGTTAAAGAGTCGATTTACTCTGGACAAGTTACGATGTTAATCGCAAAAGGTGCGGGCGGTGAGCTTGGTATTTTACCAGGACATGCGCCACTCGTAACTTTGCTCCAACCAGAACCCGATTCGTGTTCAGTTGGAAAATGGTACAGAAGAAATCGTTTAGCCGTATCTGGCGGTGTGTTAGAAGTTCAACCTCATGTTGTGACGGTGCTTGCAGATACTGCAATTCGTGCTGACAACTTGGATGAAGCGGCAATTATGGAAGCTCGTAAACAAGCTGAACAATTGCTGGCAAATCAAAAGAGTGATTTGGACTCGGCTGCTGCTCTTGCTGCGCTTGCAGAAACGGCGGCTCAGCTTGAAACCATCCGTAAAATCAAGAATCGTGCAATGTAATTGCAGATTTCAGATTGAGAAAGCCACCGAAAGGTGGCTTTTTTATTGTGTGAATATTTGTTGAGTAGCGGGTGGTTTAAAGCTGCATATCGGCGGGCCAAAGGAAGTATCCACCATAGTTATTGAATTTAAATTCGCCGCCGATTTTTTTGCCTTGATCAGTGAGTTGGTGTTTATCTTTGTCATTGAGCATTAAAAAGCCCTTTTGCACAAATTGCTCAAGTAAATCATTGGTTTTTATTTTATGTTTTGCTGCAAGTTTTGAGGTGGTCAGTTTGTTGAAATCTTCCTGTTCATTATGGTCTTGGTTTGATATTTCTGATTCTTTGACTTCATCTAATGAGATACGGACTTCATCGCTAATACGAATGATGCGTTGCGCTTCTTCATAAGCATCTTTATATACGGCATCATCTTGATCTTTTTCAATCAACACACCCATTTCATTGTTATTCACTTGGCTAAATTCATACAGGTTCAAACTGGAAATAATACAAGTAGATTCATTAAGATAGCATTTGGCATGTAAATTTTTACAAAAACTGACACGAACATATTCGAGCTTCTGCATCCATTTGATTTCATCAGGGTGTAAATCGCTTTTCCCGTAAATAATACGAATATCAATTTTGAGCCGATTTTTATCTTCTAATAGTTCTTTAATTCGATCATTCAGCTTTAAGAATGGGCTGATAAGAATCAATCGTTCCTTTGCATTTTTGATTAATTCTTCTAAATAAAAATTCGTCGCACTGGTATTTAAGAACTTTGCCATAAGATCCTTGTTGTAAATATTAAAAAATAAACCAAAATTATAATCATTATTGAAAAGAGAAGAATAGAAAAACTATCCTTCTCTCCAAATATTTCGCTTATTTCGCCAATTCGGCTTCAATTGCATTCACAATACGCTCGTCATTCGCAGTAATGTCTGGTGCAAAACGCGCAACGACTTCGCCATTTTTATTGACGAGGAATTTTTCAAAGTTCCACAACACTTCAGGTGGGTTGTTTGGCGTTAAACCATAGTCCACCAAATCTTTCCACCAAGGACCCTCACCCGTACGTTCAGGAATCGCCTGAGTCAGTGTCTGGTAAAGTGGGTGCTTATCATCACCTGCAACAGAGATTTTGGCGAAAAGTGGGAAATGCACGTCATAGTTGAGAGAGCAGAATTGTTCAATCTCATCGTTTGTGCCTGGCTCTTGCTCTAAGAAGTTATTGGCAGGGAAACCTAAAATTTCCAGCCCCTGATCTTTTTTGGCCTGATAAAGTTTTTCCAAACCCTCATATTGTGGTGTCAAACCACATTTTGACGCAACGTTGACGATCAATAGGACTTTACCCTGATATTGATCAAGATCAACATCCTGACCCTTAATGTCCTTAACTGGAATGTGGTAAACCGATTGGCTCATGTGATTATCCTAATTTGTTGTTGTACAAGACCTGTTTGTTTTAACTGCTATTCAGCCAGAGTGCAATGCTGTTGAGATGAATCCATACAAATAATCCATGAAAACAGGGCGTTCTTTAAATGGAGGCGTTTTTAAGCTGGATGGGGTCTGGCCTGTATAGCGTTTAAAGAACTCAATAAAGCTGGAACTGTGGTGGTAGCCTATCTTTCCATCGTTGATCGCACCATTATTATGGATGCTGGCAGTACAGGCGATTGGCCCAAACCGTACCAGTATTTTTATCAACCTGATGCCTGTGTTTACCGCAATTATTGCCAGCCTCTGGTTGTCTGAACAATGGACGATCTACCATAGCATTGGTGGTGTGATGATTCTGGTGGGTATTGTGATGGCACAGAAGAAAACGGTGAAAGCACCAGCCAGACGGGTGGAATCAGCCTAATTCAGGTTCCATAAAGGTGTGTTTGTTGAAAATAAAAACAAACACACCAAAAAATTTATCTAATGAGCATTCTTTCTATATGATTTACAAATATATTTTAAAGTGTGACTAAATTTGTCATCTAAAAAAAGCTGAATAAAAATAGAAATATAATTTTATTAAAATAATGAAAGTGACAAAAATGGTACGCTTTTCACATTTTTTGTTAGATAAATAATATATTTGTATAAGTTGAACAATTGTTCCATAATACCGCCCACAGCAAGCTGATTCGTTATGAGAATGAAGAAGTTGCTTACCAAATTTGTGAACCCTCTGGATGTGATTATCCACATCCTTTTTATGCTCAGTTATCCCTATATAACTGAGCTTTTTTTTGTCTGCTCTTCACCGAATTACATGATTAATGTACTAAGCACGAATCACTTCGCCTGTGAGTGCATTTAAGATTCGGCTCGGTTGCTGGCTCAGTCCCAGATCACCCTTTAGGTAATGCAGCGATGAGGCAAAGTAATCCTGTGCCTGTTGCAGGCTATGTGCAGGTGTTAAACCCGCAGGATTGGCACTGGTTGAAACAATAAAGCCACCAAAGCTGTTGCACAGCCCAACACACAGGGGATGGGTGGTCACACGTACCGCGACGAGGGGATGCTGTCCCTTAATCCAGTCTGGAATGTGCTGATCGGCAGGGAGTAGCCAGGTGGTGGCACGCTCTGTCGGCAAACGGTCGGACCAGCTTGCAATGACTTGCTGGCGAATGTCGGCTGTTAAGCTTTGTAGTAAGTGTTCAACCTGATCAAGGTGCCCAGCCAGTAAAATCACCCCTTTTTCCACTGGACGATGTTTCAGTTCTAAAATGTGCTGAAACGCCTGTTCATTGAATGGATCACAGCCCAGCCCCCAGACGGCTTCAGTGGGATAGGCAAGCACTTCACCCTGTTTTAATAGTTGTGCCGCTTCAGAAATGGAGGATGTGATCATGCGAAAACTGAGAATCAAGGGATAGATGTTGCTAGTTTAATGCATTGGGCGGCAACGTAAATAGCGTCCACCTTGCTGGATACATAAACCGAGCAATTCCAGTTCCATTAACTGGGCGGTGAGATCAGCAATCGATGCTGAATAGCGCTGGGCAAGTTGGTCGAGGTCTTGTCCAACCCAGTCCAGTATCTGGTAGAGTTCGATCAGGTGCGTAGGCAGGCTGGGTGGTGGAGGTACTGTTTCTTTGGGTTCTTCAACACGTTGTTGCTGGGCTTGCCATTGGGTTGGTAAAGCCAGATCTTCAATGATCTGTTCAGGATGGTCAACCAGGGTTGCACCCTCCCGAATCAGTTGATGGCAACCTTGATGATGCTCGCTGTAAATATGTCCAGGAATGGCGAAGACCATTTTGCCCTGATTTGCCGCTGCATTTGCCGTGGTGATGGAACCGCTTTTTAATGCCGCCTCCACCACCAACACGCCAAGGCTCAAGCCGCTGACAATACGGTTACGCCGTGGAAAAAACGCGGCTAAAGGCAGGGTGGCAGGCAAGAACTCAGTCACAATTGCGCCCGATTGACGAATTTCTTCGGCTAATTGTTTATGCTGGGCAGGATAAATGGTATCCAGTCCTGTGCCCATCACTGCAATGGTTCGCTGATGCGCCAGTCCACCACGATGTGCTGCCTCATCAATGCCATGTGCCAGACCACTGCTGATATAAAAGCCTTTTTCACTTAAATAATAGCCAAAGTCATAGGCCATTTGCCGTCCATGAGGGCTAGGCTTGCGGCTGCCGACTACAGCGATTTGGGGTTGTAACAGTGCCGATGCCTGTCCCTGCCCAAATAAAATCGGTGGGTGGTCTGAATAGGGCAATAGCTGGGTTGGATAGCCGATATCGTCAGGCGTTAAGATGAAGTCACTGTGTTTTTGAATGAGTTGAACGATCTGTGCAAATTGCTGCTGCCCCTGCGCAGTCTGGAATTCCTGCAAACGTTTTAAATGACTGGCATGTAGGCCAAGTTGCTGCCATTCTGCAAAGCGGTTGGGTTGAGTTGCCTGTTCACAACTGCCAAAGTGATGAAGAATTTTGGAAAACTAGAGAGCGAATGTTGAACCAAATACCACACCAACACAGTGGCGTAGTGCTGAGGTGATAATTGATCCAACATAGGTCTTTAGGACTTGATCGTCAAGACGAGGTGGCAAATGTTTGAACCAATCTTGATTGGTAGCTCACTAAACGCCGACGCAAGCTGATACGGTCAAGACTCTTCAAAGATCGTGCTGCCCACGTATTGTCCAGGAAGTTTAACGGTTTCCTTGGTTTTAGGGTCACGAACAGTTTCACCATCCTGATAGGTACTGAAAACCTGCCCAATTTCAATACCGTCAGCCGTACCACGGTCTACGGTCACCACGCCGTTTTTCGCAGCAGTTCCAATTGAACCCATGACACGAATGATCTTGCCGCCATCTTTGACCTGACCTGCATCAGTTGGGTAGAACAGGGTAGGCAGCATGGCATCCTGTTCAGCCATGACGCGGTCGCCACGGCGGACTTCACCATTGTAGCTGTCGGTCAGTTCAACCGTAGTGATGTCATTTTCGTTGCGAATGGCAACACCCGAAGCGACTTGGGTTAACTCAATGCCAAGCACCTGTTTTTTGCCTTTCTCATCCAGCACCACATATGGTTCGCCCTCACGGAACACACCATAGCGTTGACCATTTTCAAGACCCTTACCACGGACATAAACGCTCTGGCCCTTGCCTGCAAGAACGCGGTTGTCTGCGGTGCCCAGAATATACGGTGTATTGGCAATCGCATCGGCTGGAAGTACCGAGGTGCGTTCCAGCCATTGTTGAATATGAGCTAATGGAATAACCGGGACGCTATTATTCAAAGCTTCAATGCGAACCTTTGGACGTAAAGTAGAAGTATTGCCAGAGTAACGACGAATGATACCGTCACAACCATCACCTTCATCTTTACCGATCAGTGGTTTACCGTTCAAACTACAAAGTAGCAAGCGATCACCAGGATAAATCCAGTGTGGGTTTTTAACATGTTTGTTGCTTGCCCAGATTTCAGGCCAGCGCCACGGCTTGCTTAAAAACTTGCCCGAAATGTCCCAGAGGGTATCGCCTTTTTTCACCACATAAACATGCGGTGCGCCTGCTTTCACTGACGGTGGGCTGACATTCGGACTGGCTGCATGGGTCAGGTTTACCGTCATGCCCAATCCAGCACAAATTGCAGCAGCAATTAGTTGTTTTTTTAACCCCAAGGCATGAAATGATTGTATGCCGTTTAAAACCTTTTTCATTATCATAATTCCTAAAAATTATCTGTGTAGTTGCGCTATAATAACGACTTTACACACAATTTTTTGATCAAGCATTCCCTTCAGTTGGTTTTTTGATCAATGGCATAAGTGAGGAACAGTATGGCCTTATTACCTATTTTAAGTTTTCCTGATCCCCGTCTTCGTACCATTGCCAAGCCAGTCGAAGAAGTCACTGATGATATTCGTCAGCTTGCAGCAGATATGTTAGAAACCATGTACGAGGCACCGGGTATAGGTTTAGCGGCAACTCAGGTTGATCATCATATTCAGCTTATTGTCATGGACCTTTCTGAAGAGAAAAATCAACCGATGGTGTTCATCAACCCCAAAGTTACTCCACTGACTCAAGAGACTCAGCCGTACGAAGAAGGCTGTCTCTCTGTGCCTCAAATATACGACAAAGTTGCGCGTCCGTCACGTGTAAAAATCGAGGCAATTAACCTTGATGGTCAAGCATTTGAGTTAGAAGCTGACGAACTTCTCGCAGTTTGTATCCAACATGAAATGGATCACTTAAATGGAAAACTGTTTGTAGACTATTTATCGCCATTGAAACGTCAACGTGCACGTGAAAAAGTTGAAAAAGTTGTACGTCAACGCGATAAGGAAAAAGTTGCGGTTAAACGTTAACACATGTTTTTCGGTTATTAAAAGTGCCCTTATTGTTTCGTAGTGGTTTAATGCTTGCATTTACCGCAGTCTGTTTACAGATTGCGGTGTTTTTGCAGCCTCTACTGCCGAAGCAATATCAGATTGCACCCGTCTGTGAAACGATTACCCAAGCGTTATGGTTGCCTAAATTAAAAGCTGAACAGCAGTCTGTATCGCACAATATGCATCATCATTCACATCAGCTTGAACAACATCAAAGCTTGATGTCGAAACATGACCACCACGATCCAAACCATCAATGCCAGTACTGTACTGTCTATGCCAATCTGGTATTACCACCAGAATTCGGCGTGAAAGAAGTTTTAGTCCGAATCCAAATCCGTTTAGTCGCGTATCAACAGGCATTTAAGCATATTTATTTTGCACTGCAACGGCTATTCTTATTACCTCAAGGGCGAGCACCGCCACTCTTTGCATAAATTAAAACGTCAATTTCATTAGGGTTTTCAAAACTCTAGCCTCGTTTTACTTATGTTTTAAGAGAGACCGATCATGGCTCAACCTAAATTTTTATTACAGCCCCTTACGGTTGCGATTCTTGCTGCCTCAAATAGCACATTATTATGGGCAAATATGGATGTCCAGTCCGATAAAACCCCTGTTGTATTAGCACCTATTGTCGTTACAGCACAGCAGCCAAATGATGCAAATGGATTGATTATTCACGCTGATCCTAAGCAAGCAATTCAACCTATTCCTGCAACGGACGGTGCAGACTATTTACAAAATATTATGGGATTTAGTGCCATTAAAAATGGTGGAACCAATGGCGATGTGACGTTCCGTGGCATGTTTGGTTCACGGATTAAAACGTTGGTTGATGGTAGTGAAAATTTAGGTGCGTGCCCGAATCGTATGGATGCACCAACTTCTTATATTCAGCCAGAAAGCTTTGATAAAATTACGGTGATTAAAGGGCCGCAAACTGTTCAGTACGCAACACCTGGTTCGGCTGCAACTGTCATTTTTCAGCGTCAACCTGAAAATCTCAGCAAAGAACAGCCTTATCGTGGCCAAGCCAGTATTTTGATGGGTTCATATGGTCGTCTAGATCATAATATTGAAGCGGCAATTGGCGATGAAACCAAATATGCTCGTTTAAATGCCAATCGATCTGTTGCAGATGATTATAAAGATGGCAACGATAAAAGCATTCATTCAAATTGGGAGCGCTGGAATACTGACTTGGCATTGGGTTGGAAGCCAACAGATGATTCTTGGTTAGAATTACGTGCAGGTAAAGGTGATGGTGAGGCTGCCTATGCTGGTCGTAGCATGGATGGTTCGCAATTTAAACGAGAAAGCCTTGGACTACACGCTGAACAGAAAAATATTACAGAGGTGATCAAGAAAGTTGAAGCCCAAGTGGACTACAGCTATAACGATCATATCATGGATAATTTTAGTTTACGTACGCCGCCAATGACGACCATGAATATGCACGGAATGAATATGACTGTGCCAAATAAAATGTCGATGCGGGTTGATCGTCGTACTTTAAATACCCGTTTAGCTGTAACGACAGATTGGGATAAATTTAGCGTCATTTCAGGTGTAGATACGCAGCAGAATAAGCATGGTGGTGATATGGTGATGTATGCCATGCCGAAGATGAACATGCCTTATGCGGAAG
This sequence comes from Acinetobacter sp., assembly GCA_046347365.1. Classification (GTDB taxonomy): domain Bacteria; phylum Pseudomonadota; class Gammaproteobacteria; order Pseudomonadales; family Moraxellaceae; genus Acinetobacter. Next base: position 29,446 of record JAXMGF010000016.1, read on the forward strand.
ATTTGAAATTTCAATCTTATGGTGCATTTAGTGAGTGGACTTATGCGATTGATCAAGATCAAAAAGTCGTAGCAGGAGCGCGTGTCGATCAAGTCAAAATAGACAATCTGCAAAATGCGAAAAATCGTAAAGATACTGTACCAAGTGGTTTTGTACGCTTGGAAAAGAGTCTCCCAGAACATGGTTTAAAGACTTATCTAGGTTTGGGATATGTGGAACGTACGCCTGACTTTTGGGAGTTGTATAGCACCACGACAGATCATGGTGTAGGTTCTACAGATATGATGGGTAAAACCACATATAAAATGGTGGATAATCTAGACAATCTGAACAATGAACGCACTGCACAATTGGATCTCGGTTTGCAAGCAGAGCATGGTGCATGGAGTACTTGGGCATCAGTTTATGCTGGATTAATCAAAGATTTCATCCTACTTGAATACAATACACCAGATAAAAGAAAACCACTTGCGCGTAATGTAGATGCCACAATTGCTGGGGCAGAGGCTGGGGTGGGTTATCAATTCACTGATCATTTCCAAGCGGATCTTTCAACCATGTACGCTTGGGGAGAAAATACTTCGGATCATCGCGCATTACCACAAATTGCACCTTTAGAGGGTCGACTAAATTTACGCTATGTTGATGAAAAATATAGCTTAGGTCTATTGTGGCGTGCTGTTGCAAAACAAAATCGTATCAGTTTGAATGAGGGTAATGTGGTGGGTTATGACATGAATGAAAGTAAAGCATTCGATACCCTAGCTGTAAATGGAACTTATAAGCTAACTGATGCAGTCGATGTTTCAGTCGGAATTGATAACGTTTTAGATAAGGCTTATACAGAGCACTTAAATAAAGCGGGTGCGTCTATGTTTGGTTATGCTGCAAGTGAGCAGTTTAATAATATTGGACGTAATTACTGGATGCGGATGAGCATGAAGTTCTAATTAACAAAAAACAAGGTGGCTGAGCCACCTTGTTTTTTCTGAGTTTAAGCCAAACAGTCTTGTTTTGGCATTAAGCTATCGCAATACAATGGATTTAGTGCGCACTGTAAATCATCAATTTGTTCTTGAGTTACATAGTTTTTTGCGATGAGATATTCGGCGACTCGATCATCACGTAAACTTAAGAAAGCAGCGTCATAAACACCTAAATCTACAAATAAAGCCGCTGTTTCCAAGCTATTGAAATGATCTAAAAATACATCGTTTTCATGCATCAAAAAAATGTGTGTCAGTTCTGCATTGGCATCTACGTTTAAACGTTGTGCTAATTGCTCTGGGCGAGTTTTAATAAATAATAAATCTGATAGTTCATCGAACTGACTTTTATCCAGTTGATTTTCGCCATCTTTGACATGACCTAACCATGCTTTAAAGACCAACACGGCACCACCACGAAGTAGCATACTCCACATTTGATGACGTGTTTCATGATCCAAATGAGCGGATTCTGTTTCTAATACATCCAAGAATTTTTGTTCTTGTAACGCTAGTTTTTCAAATAGTCCTAGACCTTGTGGCTGATAAGCTGCTGGTGCAAATACATCAAAATTCAGCTCATGGAATACATTGAGGGCAAGGGGGACGGCTGCTTGATAAAGTGTATTCAATGCTTTTAGATGAGTATCATCTAAGTTGCTCTGTACAAAAATATCCTGCCAGTTGAGCTCTGGTAATAATGCATTTGCACTGTATTGGCGGTAAAACTGTAACTCGTTATGTTCTGAAGTGGCTTGATTGGTATTCATGATCATGTCCTTTATGGCGATTGTGTTAGAAACCTAAAACAGCAAAGACATCGGTTCCTATCATTTTGATCAATTTATGCGTGATTCAGAAAACAAGTAGAATACGACTAAAGTTACATGTGGTTTTTGTGGTAATATTTATTAACAAAAACAATATCTTAATTAATTGTAAGTAGTAAAGCAAACGTTCACTAGTGTAAGTGAACGTTTTTGCCATAGCCAATAAATTTTTGAGCATTTTGGTCAATTTATTGTCATTTTAATGCGCTTTTTTTGATGGTTTTTGCCTATGTTTCAAAATATTTTGCCATTTAGCTCATTGGCATAATTTTTAAACCAGAAAGCCATGCACGTAAACCCGCAGGTTTGAGCGGTTTTTTCAATAGAACAATATTTTGCTGTTTCAAATATTGAGGCAACTCAGGATCAGAATCTGCTGTAATTAATGCGACTGGAATGTGTGCAGGGCGATATTGTTCAATAAAATCTAATCCCCGTTGATCATGATTTAAATGCTGATCGATTAACCACACTTGAATATCTTCTTGTTCAATTAGTTTTAGTGCTTCCGATGGTTCAGTCGCGGTAAAAATTTGATAGCCCCATTTGCTTAATAAAGTCCGCATACCTTGTAAAATAGTTTCATCATTGTCTAAACAAAGCACTTTATATGCAGTATGTTGCAGTGCGGTCACATGCGATGTAGTCGCTTGAATTTTTGGTGCTTCGGCGAGCGGACTTCGATCATAAAGCAAGAACCTTTACCTAATTCTGAGTAGACATGCACTGGGAAATCCAGCAGGCTGGTCATACGTTGAACAATCGCGAGACCAAGTCCAAGTCCTTGTTCACCCCAAGGTGAGGTATGCCCGCAACGCTCAAATTCTTGGAATAATTTCACCCGTTGTTGTTCATTGATGCCAGGTCCTGTATCCCAAACACCGATTCGAATATGGTTTGGTCTTTGTGCAGAACGTAATACACCAACAACGACACGACCTTGTGCTGTATAACGCAATGCATTACTAACGAAATTTTGAATAATTCGTCGCATCCATTGTGGATCGGTATCAACCCAGAATTGAGTATCGTGTACAGACAGTTGAATATTACGCTGCGCTGCAATTGATTTGAATTGAAGTTCAAGATCACTCAATAAGCTCGCTGAATAACATTATGCCTTTGGTTGGATGGTTCCACCCTCCAGACGTGCAATGTCCAGTAGGGCAGAGAGCATACTTTCCGCGCCATACAGGGCACGGTCCAGTTGTTGTAAGGTTTGTTGATCTTCAGTTGAGCTGACACTCTGTTCCAATGCCGTACTGAACAAACGTGCTGCATGCATCGGTTGCAGTAAATCGTGACTGGCCGCTGCCAAAAATCGACTTTTAGATTGATTGGCTTTATCGGCTTGTTCACGGGCAAGTTGCTGTTCAGTCAGTGCATTTGCAAGCTGTTGAGTTCGATCACTCACTCTTTCTTCCAGCACTGCTTCATTTTCACGGAATGCGGTAATATCGGCGAAAGTCGTGACGAATCCTCCACCCTCAATAGGATTACCGCGCATTTGAATGACCAAGCCATCTTTACGAATACGTTCAAATTCATGGGCGCTGCCAACTTTCATCCAGTGAATCCGTTTGCGTACATGTTCTTCCACAGGCCCAGTCCACATTCACCCCGTTCTGCGTTATATCGAATTAAATCCGCGATTGGGCATCCTACATAAACAAGGTCTTTAGGATAATCAAATAAGGTAAGATATTGATTGTTCCATGCAACCAAACACATATTTTTATCAACAACACTTACCCCTTGAGTCATGTGGTCGATCATGGTCATCAAAAGATTTTGGTTAAAGCGTTGCTATTGTGAAGCTTCTTGATCGAGAATATTTGCGACTTATTCAATGCTAATCCATTGTTGATCATGGCGGTGGTGAGCAAAGTACGTGCTGATGCAGCACCAATACTGTCAGCGGCATTACAGTTCAGTGAAGCGCCACCACATGCCATTGGCGACATGATTTTCATTGAGGATGGTATGGTTTTGCTCACAGAATTGCTGGAACGCCTGTATGGTTAGTCGGTCCCTCTGTAATCCGTTTTGCCAAAGTCAGCAGATCACTTCCACTTTAAGCCGTGACCCATTTTGCAGGTCGGTCAGGTCGGTATTTGACTGAGCGGATGGCAAAGGCTTGCTTTCATAGTAAAAAGCTTTCAGCCTGAATCTGTTCAGCAACGCTTGGGCGGATACAGGCGCGAGACCCAGATATATGAAAACTGTTCAACCTAAAGACCAGTACCGTGGGTCAAAGGCGCAAAGGACTCAAAGCCGAGCAGAGCTTCTGGACGCAGGGCGCGATGTTGAATGGGCCAAACAGCAACAATGCTGGGCAAAGCCTGATAATGCTCAGGCAGGCTGCGCAACACCGTTAAAAAGGCGTGGCCCACATGGCAAAGCCGATCAACAGGCTCGCATACACGCCTGACGGCTTGCACCACGCCAGTAAAGACCACCAATCAGGGCTGGCAAAAATTGCGCAACTGCGCCAAAAGCCAACAGGCCACAAATACTGATAATTGATTAATGTCATTAAAAAAGTGGAAGAATAAAAAACCCAGTAACATCACACTGATAATACTAATTCTTCGAGTCAGTTTGAGTACTTTTGGTAATTGTTGATCATGTCGAGAGATAATCTTAAAGTGCCATAAAGCAGGCATAATTAAATCATTACTGAGCATGATAGAAAGTGCGACGGATGCCACCAGTAGCATACCTGTGGAGGCAGAGAAGCCGCCCAGAAACGCCAATAGGGTCAACCAGTCCTGTTGATAACTGAGTGGCAGGGCCAATACCGCAATATCAGGTGTACCTAATGGGATCGGGGGAGGGAGCGGGGAAGGCCCAATCATGATAGGAATAATCGCCATAATTGTTAAAATTAAATAAGCTGCAAACCAGCGTCTGGCCCCACGAATATGTTTTTCATCCCGTAACTCAACCACCGCCACATGGAACTGGCGTGGCAGGCAAATCATGGCCAGTGCAGCGAGCAATGTTCCGGAATCCAGAATGTTTCAGGTACGCCAAGTTGCTGTAGGTCATGAAAATGTTGGCTGACATCACTGCTGACCTGCCTGATGTTTTCAGGCGATTGCAATAAGAAAAATCCTGCAACACAGAGGAGGGCGAATAATTTCACAAAGGATCGAAAGGCAACCGCCAGCATCAGGCCACCATGCTGTTCGGTATGGGCAATATGACGTGTGCCAAAGATCATCGCCAAAATCGCAAGTACGCCTGTCAGCACCAGCACACTGTTGGTGGTGGTGGATGTGGGCATTTTGCTCAAGAATCACCGATGCACTCAGCGCAATGGCACGGAGTTGCAGGGCAAGGTAGGGCACAATTGCAATCACGGCAAGGATGGTGACCAGTGCAGCTAAACTGCCACTTTTGCCGTAGCGGGCCGCGACAAAGTCGGCAATCGAGGAAATGGCATGGTGCTGGCGAATACGGCCCAGCCGTCTCCAGATGTCATAACCGAACCAGATAAACAACAGCGGACCCAGATAGATCGGCAGGAAAATTATCCCCTCACGGACGGCTGCGCCTGTTGCGCCATAAAATGTCCAAGATGAGCAATATACGCCTAAAGTTAGCTGAACATTGAGTACATCACGTGTGCTTAAGCGGCTGGCGTGTTTCTCTCCGAAAAACGCGCAGCCGAATAGCACCACAATATACAGGGCAAGTACCCCAATAATCAGCCAACTGTTCATATTGCTCACGTGATCAAGTCCCATTTTTTATCATACCGCGAAGCGCGGAACGTGCGTTAAAACAAGATTACATTTAGAGACCAAAGTCTAAGTTACGAGTCAAGTGGAATCTTGCTAATTTGAATAATGAAAAATCCCATTCGAAAAAGGCGTCCACGGTTGGACACAAAAATAAGGAGTTGGTTATGGATGATTCACAGGTAGATCGAATTCTACATAATCCAAAGTTTCAAGAGATGGTCAGCAAAAAACGCACACTGAGTTGGACATTAACAGCAATCATGCTGTTTATCTACGTTGGTTTTATGCTTTTGGTTGGCTATAACAAAGAATTTTTGGCAAGTTCATTTAGCGGCGGTATCACCACATGGGGGATGCCCCTCGGTTTAGGCATTATTGTGCTGTCATTTGTGTTGTGTGGTGTGTATTCCTACATCGCCAAATAACAGTTTTTGACCAGCTTGAATGAAGAGGCCTGGGCGAAGCGAGGCGATTGCACATGAAAAAGGGAAGCACTGAGATGAAAGGAACATCAATCAAGGCGGCGGTGTTTGCATTTGCAAGCCTATGTTGCTCAGGTCTCGCATTTGCTGGTCCTGATTTAGGAGCTGCGGAGCAGCAGGCCACCAACTGGCATGCAATCATCATGTTCACGATCTTTGTTGGCTTCACCCTGTTCATTACCAAGTGGGCGGCTAAGCAGACCACCAATGCCAGTGATTTCTATACGGCAGGCGGTGGGATCAGTGGTTTCCAGAATGGTCTGGCGATTGCGGGTGACTATATGTCGGCGGCATCGTTCCTCGGTATTTCCGCGATGGTGTTTAGCTCAGGTTTTGATGGCCTGCTCTATTCACTGGGTTTTATGGTCGGTTGGCCGATTGTTCTATTCCTTGTTGCTGAGCGCTTACGTAACTTAGGAAAATATAACCTTTCTGATGTAGTGTCGTTCCGTCTTGAAGAAAAGCCAGTGCGTACTTTAGCGGCAGTGAGTTCATTGGTTGTTGTTGCTTTCTATTTGATTGCTCAAATGGTGGGTGCAGGTCAGTTAATCAAACTACTATTTGGTTTGAACTATAATATCGCGGTTGTGATTGTCGGTTTATTGATGATGGCATACGTGATGTTTGGTGGTATGTTGGCAACAACTTGGGTTCAAATCATCAAAGCGGTGATGCTACTCAGTGGTGCAACATTCATGGCATTCATGGTGATGAAAGCTGTGGGCTTTAGCTTTAGCAATATGTTTAACCAAGCGATTGGTGTATACAGCCAAGCGCATAATATGAGCTGGGATGAAGCTGCAAAAATCATGGGGCCAGGCAAGCTTGCTGCGAATCCAATTGATGCACTTTCTCTTGGTCTTGCCTTGATGTTTGGTACAGCAGGTTTGCCGCACATCTTAATGCGCTTCTTCACAGTAAAAGATGCGAAAGAAGCACGTAAATCAGTTGTGGTTGCAACAGGCTTTATTGGTTATTTCTATCTTTTAACTTTCATTATTGGTTTCGGTGCAATCTTATTCGTTGCAAACAATCCTCAGTTCCTTGATGTTGCGAAAGCAGCAGTAACAGGTAAATTAGAGTTGGTTGGTGGTAACAACATGGCTGCGGTTCACTTAAGTGATGCAGTTGGTGGCGACTTGTTCATGGGCTTCATTTCAGCAGTTGCATTTGCAACCATCCTTGCTGTAGTTGCTGGCTTAACACTTTCAGGTGCATCTGCAATTTCACATGACTTATATGCAAACGTATTCAAAAAAGGTAAAACTACGCCTCAATCTGAATTACGTATGTCAAAAATTGCGACTTTAGGTTTAGCAATCTTTGCCATGGTCCTAGGGATTTTGTTCGAAAAACAAAACGTTGCGTTCATGGTTGGTTTGGCATTCTCAGTTGCATGTTGTGCAAACTTCCCAGTACTGGTGTTATCTATGTTCTGGAAAGGTTTGACGACTCGTGGTGCAGTAATTGGTGGTGTAGTTGGCTTGGTGGGTGCGGTAAGTTTAATTATCTTGTCAAAAGCAGTTTGGGTTGATACTTTGGGTATTTCTGAAACTGCGCCAAACCCATTCAATGGTCCAGCATTATTCGCAATGCCACTCTCATTCTTCTGCTGCTGGTTGTTCTCAGTCACTGACATGTCAGCACGTGCAGAGAAAGAACGTAAAGCTTTCGATGCTCAGTTTGTTCGTTCGCAAACAGGTATTGGTATCTCTGGTGCATCAGATCACTAATTAAATTCGATATCTAAATCAAAGCCCTCAATATTGAGGGCTTTTTTATGGTTTATTGATGCATACTGGCCAGTTGCTGTGATTGATTGCGGTACAGCGACAGACCAATTTTCTGTAAATGCCGTCCTTTCTGTTCAAGGAAATGATTTAATTTTGGAATATGTTTGGCGCCTGTATAGAGTGCTAGATTGCGACCAATCAAATAATAAGCAAACCATGAGGCTGACTGTGGTGCCAAACCCAATTTCTGCATTTTTTTACGACCAATAAAGAATTGGGTAATTTCGAGGTGTTGTTTGTAGGCTAGTTTTTGCTGAAAAGAGCGTAGGTAACGATATTTCCGTTCAAAGGGTTCTTTGGAAAGACTAGATCCCAGAGAAATACTGCTCTCATCCGATTGAGGATGTGCAAACTGCATCCAGTAAATCATTTTCCAGCCGTCAGCTTCATTATTCACTAACCATTTTTCTTCAATGCCCATCAACCAGCCCGCATATTTCCAAAAATGCAAAAAGCTATCAACTTCTTGTTTACTCGGAAAAATACCTAAAGCCCGAATACCCAGCAATACCACACCGCTAAAGGCAATATTGGTCATGGCCTGATCATATTGGTTGATGGGCAAACCCCAGGTCTCAGCATCCCATTTTTCAGATTTTTGCAGTTGATGACGCACCAGCGAATGAATAAAACGTACAAAAATGGTTGAGGTAAAACCTTTGCTAAAGCGTTCAAAACCACCTTGTTCAGTGATATCCACCCACCATTTGGTGGTTTCAGCCAGACGGGTGCCCGCCTGTTTCTTTAATGCGCCTGTCAATACCAATGGCTGGTTAAAGCCAGGATACAGATAACCTGTCATGAGGGAAACATCTCTCAGGATGAAGCCATTATTTACACCCAAACGATAGGTAAATTTCAGGGCTTCATCAATCTTGCCTTGATCGTACCAAACGGGTTTTTGTTCAATGAGCTGAAAAAACTTAGTGAGTTCAGGAATCTCATGCGGTAGCTTGTCCAAACCCTCATACAGCGCCGTTTCAAAATACTTACGGTGCTGTTTTGGGTTTTGCAATACCCAGCGCAACACCTGATCCATCGGCTCATCACCACTTTGCAGGGCGGTATTCAATGCCAGATAGTCCTCATAACTTGGCTGGACCTCTTGATGGGTCATATAACTTAAAATTCTGGTTTTGATATTTGATTGAATCATGTCTTCAAACGCTGCTAAGCGTTTAGGTTTAACGATGCTTTGCATTGCATAAAGCCCCTGATTGTTATTTAATCAAAGCTTAATATGAATAAATATTCGTATTCAATTCGCGTTTTAATAAAGGCTGAACATGAGAAAAAGACCCCAGCAGCAACGTGCAAAAATGATTGTCGAAAGTATTCTGGAGGGAACGCAAAAATGTATTTCTGAATATGGTGTATTACAATTAACAACACCTAAAATTTCTGAAAAATCAGGGGTAAGTGTCGGATCAATTTATCAATATTTTGAAAATAAAGAACAGATTGTTGCTGAACTATTGTTACGTAAAAGCGAAAATTTAGGGCAAGCACTAAAGCAGTTAGTGATGCTCCAACAACAAACAGCTATTCAAGACATCATCACATTAAGTATCGCTTTTGGTTTTGAATCATTGAAATCGGATCATGGTTTCTTTATCGAAATCTTAAAAAATTGGCATGCCTATAGTGATTCAGAAGCGGCACAAGTATTAGAGCAGCATTTCTTGGAAGTGGGTATGTACTTATTTGGACGTTATTACCCCCATTGGGATTTTGAGACTTTAAAACACAAGTCTTTTGTGATTATTAACAGTACCTTATTTACCATGATGCGTTATGCCAGTAAAAACACCTTTTTAATTGAAGAGCAGCGTTTGCAACAAGAACTCTCTAAAATGATCATTTCCTTTCTGGATGCAGTATGATGCTATAAACATAATGAAAACCATAACAAGACTTGGGGAAACCACATGCAAACCTTGAGGGAATTTTGGAAAACGTTTCGTTTACTCCCATCCGCATGGCTGTTACTGGTGCAACTGGCCCTGTTGATTTTATATATGCTGACTTCTGGTGACAGTGAATATCGTGCCCTGACTTGGTCGCTGGGTGTATTGGCACTACTGATTATTGCCAAGGTCATTCGCCAAACTCCGGTGTTTACCTTTTGGGGACTGGTTTTTGTCAGTGGCGCTTTCCTGTTTTCCATCCTGATTTTTATTGGCTATGGCACACCAGTCGTTCAGGTCACAGCCTATAGCTTTGAGGCGCTTGCCTATTTTTATGCCGCCTATGGGCTGCTGCGTTATATGTTTGCCGACCGTTACCTCACTAAGGACGAGCTATTTGCTGCGGGTGCAGTTTTTACTCTCATCGCTTGGGCATTCGCCTTTTTATATAGTATTTGCCAGTTGCTTTTACCTAATAGTTTTCAAAACCCAAATCAGCCACAAGATTTACAAGTTTGGCTCGATTTATTATTTCTGAGTTTTAGTCTGCAATCAGCAACGGGTTTATCTGATTTGATGCCAATTAGTCCAGCGGCTAGAGTATTAACCATGCTACAAATGTTTGGTGGGGTGATGTACCTTGCGGTGGTGGTGTCACGCTTGATCGCACTGCAATATATTGCCCATTTACCCAAGCAATCCAGCCATAAGGAATAACCCTGTTACAGCATTACTACTGCGTTATTTTTCACATTATTTAATTTTAAATTATATAAATCAATATATTATATAAGTTAAAGTTTAAAAATACAACAACCGAATAATTAAATTTTTAAAAGTTCTTGCAAGCGCCCTGAAATGCTGTAGAATGCCCACTCATCGGCGGTGATGCAGAT
>JAXMGF010000017.1:0-36786 GCA_046347365.1 Acinetobacter sp.
GCATTTAATTTTCATGATGTGGTCGATGCGATTAGTGAAAAACTGATCCGCCGTCATCCGCACGTGTTTCAGTCAGAACACTATCAAAACCTAAACCCTGAGCAGGTCAGCGAATTATGGAAACAGATCAAGCAGCAGGAAAAGCAGGGTAAACCACAGTCACTTCTGGATGAAGTCAAGCATGCACCTGCCTTGGTACAGGCACATGAGATTCAGAACAAAGCAGCCCAGCTTGGATTCGATTTTGAAACGGTAAAAGATGCCTATGCAAAGCTGGATGAAGAACTGGAAGAATTACAGGAGGTAATTGCAACGCAGGAAGTCGATAAAATACAAGAAGAATTTGGCGACTGTCTATTTTCTTTAATTAATGTAGGACGTAAACTTGGGCTGTCGAGTGAAACGGCCTTGTTGGCGACAATTCATAAATTTAGAAGCCGCTTTGCTTTTATTGAACAACAGGCACAACGACAACACAAAGACTTGCAGGAAATGAGTTTGGCAGAAATGGATGAACTCTGGGAGCAAGCAAAACGACAATTAAAACCTGAGGAAAAAACCAATGACCTTGCCACATCCGTGCAGCAAATATAACGCTGTTTTATTGATTCTTTTATGTGTGGGGTGCCTTTCTCATCTGCATGCGCAGCAGTTTGACCAGTCTTATGGCCAATGGAAAGCCCAGCAGCAGGCACGGGATCAGCAGTTGGCGAAACAGCCTAACAACAATTATTATCTATCACGTCCAACACAGCAAACCAGCTCAAAGCCTGTTTCATCTTCTGTAAATCAGCAGGGTGATAAAATTAGCCTCAATCAGGCGAATGTACAGCAGTTACAGACCCTGAATGGTGTAGGCGAGAAAAAGGCTCAGGCCATTGTGGAATATCGCCAAAAGAATGGCGGATTTAAAACCGTTGATGAATTGGTGAATGTGAAAGGGATTGGGCCAAAGTTGCTGGAAAAAAACAAGGCACGGCTGATGCTTTAAGGGAAATTCTGAAATGGTGTCGCTAATAAAGAGGCATGATCTGTTGAAACTTCAACAGAATAAATTGCCCTTTGTGTGGGTTGGAGCTATGATTAGCGACAAATTGTTATTTACGTCCTGACGTAGGAGACACTGTCTTTTGCAAACCTTGCGCGCGTCAAAATGTGGTCTGTCCACAGCTCAACTTCCTCCCTCAATTCTCGATGTGATTGATAGCCTGAACAAAGCTGGCTATGAGGCATATATTGTGGGTGGCAGTGTTCGCGATATGATGTTAGGTCTTAATCCAAAGGATTTTGACGCAGTCACCAATGCTACCCCAGCTCAGGTGAAAGAAGTTTTTGGGCGACGTTGCCGAATTATTGGACGGCGTTTTGAGTTGGCGCATGTCTACTCAGGCCGTGAGCTGATTGAGGTGGCGACTTTCCGTGCACCTCCGAAAAAAGCGGTGACCAGTGCATCTGGAATGATTCTTCGTGACAATAATTGGGGAACGATTGAGCAGGATTTTGCTCGTCGAGATTTTTCGATCAATACCCTGTATTACCAGCCCCGTAAAGGCATCGTACTCGATTTTTGCCATGCGGTTGATGATATTAAAACCCGTACCCTGCGTTTTCTGGGGGAGCCTGCCCAGCGCTTTGAGGAAGACCCTGTACGCATGCTGCGGGCCTTGCGTTTTGCCGCAAAACTGAATTTCCAGATTGATCAATCCATTCTTGATGCTTTCAGTGTTGAGATGACGCAGTTGCTGCGGGATGTTTCACCGCACCGTTTATATGACGAGTCACAAAAATTATTTACCATGGGACACCTGACCCAGGTTTTACCAATGCTGATTGAGTTTGGTGTTTGGAAACAGTTGTTTGCTGAAATTCCACCAAATCTAACAGCTTTCATCGAACGTGCAGCTAAAAATACTGATCAACGAATTCAAATTGGTAAGACCATTAATCCCGCATTTTTTTATGCAGTATTGTTATGGAAGCCTTTCTTAGAGCGTTGTGATTTTTATTTAAATAAAGGTGTTGTTCCTGCTGAAGCACGTGCCCAAGCTGGTTTAGATGTATTGAAACGTCAAGCCACCCGTACCATTATTCCGCGTTTTGCTGAAACTTTTATTCGTGAAGTATGGGAAATGCAAACCCGTTTGCTCAATCCAAAACCACAGCAAATTGAAGCTTTAGCTGGACATGCACGTTTTCGTGCAGGCTTTGACTTCTTGTTGTTACGTGAGAAATCAGGTGATAGCAGTACCGAAGGCATGGGTATTTGGTGGGAAGCTTACCAAGAAATGTCAATCGATCAAAAAGAAGTCGCAATTCGTCAATACAACCGTCAACGTAGTAAAACACGCCGTAAGACAGTTGAAGTTGATGAGCCAAAGACCACTGAGATTGAGCCTTTGGTCAATGTCCCTGAGCCTAGAAGCCGCCGTGCCAAGAAAGAACGTGTTAGAGCAGATGAATCAACTAGCCGTTTTATTGAAAAAGCGACTGCCGTTTCAGGACAAATCAATGCAGATCATCCGATCCTTAAGCGTAAGCGTGTACAACGTGATCTCAGCCAAGTGGTTTTTGGACCGACGCAATGACTATTCGTACCTATATCGGTTTAGGCAGTAACTTAGGCGATTCACAACAGATTCTTAGCGAAGCTGTTGTGAAGTTGGCTAGTTTAGGTTCGGTAAAAGTTTCAAGGCTTTATCAAAGTCCGCCGATGGGTCCTCAGGACCAGCCAAATTATCTAAATGCCGTTGTTCAATTGGACACGACACTTGAAGCACTTGCCTTATTAGACCAATTACAACAATTTGAGCAAGAAGCAGGTCGTATTCGTTTAAGGCGATGGGGAGAGCGCACGCTTGATTTGGATCTATTGATTTATGGTCAAGAGCAGATTCAAAATGAACGTTTGACCGTACCACATATTGGTATTTTAGAGCGTGATTTTGTGATCCTTCCCTTATTAGATTTAGATGCTCATTTGCAGTTAAATGGGCACTCATTAAAAGATTTAGAACTAGTGCAGCAAGCAAACTTAACTGTAATCGCAGATCAATCTTGGGCAACTGCGTAAGATTGTTTCGTTCTGGAAATGCCTGCAGAGGATATCATCATGATTAGTCTAAGTGACTTAAGAAAATTTAAAGCTGATGGACGTAAGTTCTCATGTCTTACTTGTTACGATGCAAGTATGGCTAAAGCGATGGAATTGGCTGAAATTGATACAATTTTAATTGGTGATTCTCTAGGAATGGCGATTCAAGGAAGAGATTCCACACTTCCTGTGACAGTTGAAGATATGGCTTATCATACAGCAGCTGTACGTCGTGGTAATTCGCACGCTTTAATTATGACTGATCTACCATTTATGAGTTATGCAACGCTTGAAGATGGTCTAAAAAATGCCAAAGCCGTGATGCAAGTAGGCGCACAAATGGTCAAGATTGAAGGCGGTGCTTGGTTAAGTGAATTAGTCCAAGTTTTGACACGTAATGGTATTCCTGTCTGCGTGCATTTGGGTTTAACACCACAATCAGTACACGTATTCGGTGGCTATAAACTTCAAGCACGAACGCGTGAAGCAGCAGATCAATTAATTGCGGATTGCCAAGCTGTGGTTGATGCAGGTGCTGCGGTATTATTATTAGAGTGTGTTCCAGCTCAGTTAGGCAAGGAAATTGCTGAACTATTTCCTAATACGCCAGTGATTGGTATTGGTGCAGGCAATGAAACTGATGGACAAGTCTTGGTGGTACAAGACATGCTTGGTTTAACTTTTGGTCGCGTTGCGCGTTTTGTGCGTAATTTTATGAAAGAACAGTCTGGTGAAACCGCAATTCTGGATGCCTTTCAGGCCTATCATGCCGCTGTTCAGGACCAGTCTTTCCCTGCAAAAGAACATACTTTTCAAGTTGAGCTGTAATCCATGAAAACAGAAACCACCATACAAGGCTTGACCGCATCACTTGCTCCTGCACGCAGCACAAAAAAACTGATTGGTTTTGTACCAACCATGGGCAACCTGCATGAAGGTCACCTGACCTTGGTGCGTGCCGCAAAGAAAATCTGTGATGTGGTGGTGGTCAGCATTTTTGTCAATCCGATCCAGTTTGGCGCTGGTGAAGACTTCGACAGTTATCCACGTACTTTGGAGCAGGATAGCCGTTTACTGGCGGATGTGGATTGCGACATTATTTTTGCACCCTCTGTAGAGCAGATGTATGGCACACAGCCACGCTTGACCAATATCAGTGTCGGTCAAATTACCGATGACTTGTGTGGTAAGTCACGTCCTGGCCATTTTGACGGTGTGGCGGTTGTGGTGACCAAACTGTTCAACATTGTACAGCCTAATTTCGCGTTCTTTGGGCAGAAGGATTACCAGCAGCTGGCGGTCATTCGCCAGTTGGTGCAGGACCTGAACATGCCACTGGAAGTAATTGGTGTGCCTATTGTCCGTGCTGAAGATGGCTTGGCTTTAAGTTCCCGTAATGGTTATTTATCTGAACAGCAACGCGCGATTGCACCCACGATTTACCAACTGCTCAAGCAAGCCGAACAGCAACTGCATGAGGGGCACGCACTTGCGCAGGTACTGGAAAGTATCTCTAACCAATTGACACAGGCAGGCTTTGTTGTCGATTATGTGGAGGCCCGTCAAACAAATTTACAGCCAATTGCGCAGTTTGATCGAAATGTGGTTTTATTTGTTGCGGCAAAACTGGGTACAACACGTTTGATTGATAACCTACAGGTCGACTTTAAAACTTAAAACTAGAAAATAAAAAGGGTAAACGTCATGAAGCGTATTCTTATCGTGACAGGACAATCAGGCTCAGGAAAATCCTCTGCATTACAGGTGCTTGAAGACTTGGGCTATTACTGTATAGATAACCTGCCTTTGGCGTTGTTGCCTGAAATTGTGTCAAAACTGGATTACGAGAATAATCTTGAGCAGTTGGCTCTGGGCGTTGATATCCGTAGCACCCGTGCCGATATGCAGGAGTTTGACCATGTTTTTGAACAATTGCAAAAACATGGTACGGTCGATATCATTTACCTGACTACCCAGGATCAGGATCTGGTTTCCCGCTTTAGCGCCTCACGTAGGCCGCATCCGCTGGCAAACCGTTTTAACAGCCTGTTGCAGTGCATACAGGAAGAAAAACAGCTTCTGATTCCGATCCAGTTCCGTTCCACCGTGCATATTGATACCACCGATAAAAGTGTCCATGATTTAAAGCATATCCTACTGTCCAAACTGGGTCAGTCGGACAAGTTAATCGTGATACTGCAATCATTTGGCTATAAGCATGGCATTCCGCTGGATGCGGATTATGTGTTTGATGTACGTCATCTGCCTAATCCACACTGGGATTTGGAACTGCGCCGTTTTTCAGGTTTGGATGAACCTGTGCGCCGCTTTTTAGAGGGTAGTCAGCAAACCAACGAGATGTTTGGAGATATCTATCGCTTTCTGGAAAAGTGGTTGCCCGCTTTCGCAGAGGGGCATCGCCATTACATGACCATTTCAGTGGGATGTACGGGTGGGCAGCACCGTTCGGTTTATATTGTGGATAGACTCAAGCAGGCCCTTGAGGCAAAATGGACTGTCCAAATCTTACATAGAGAAATGAAGCACTGGTCATGATAGACACAACAATTGATGTAATTAATAAACTCGGCTTACACGCGCGTGCATCTGGTAAACTGATCGAGGTGACCACCAGGTTTCGTTCCTCCATTCAAATTGGCAAGGGCGACAAGCTGGTTGATGCAAAGAATATTATGTCATTGTTGATGCTGGGTGCGGGTAAGGGCACCACACTGAGACTGGTGATTGACGGTGCCGATGAAGAGAAGGCACTGGAAGAAATTCAAACGCTGTTCGCAGCAAAATTTTACGAGGCAGAGTAATAGTGGCACGTGGACCCCAGCGTTATACCGATGAAGATTTTGAGTCATTAGAAGGGCGTGCGAGTCGAACCGAGCAAAAAAAGGCGGTTCAGCGTATGGCAGCCTTGGGTGAGCAACTGGCTCAACTCAATCCAAAGCAGATTCAAAAACTTCCTGTCGATGAGCGCCTAATTGACGCATTGCTTGAAGTGCAGAAGATCAGCTCATTTGAGGCACGTCGTCGCCAGTTCCAGCGTGTGGGCAAGTTGCTTCGCAATGAGGATGAAAGCACCATTTTATCCTATTTAACGCCGCAGCAGGGCGCGAAGAAACAAATGCAACTGATGCGTTGGGTAGACCGTATGATTGACCAGGGTGATCCAATTATTAACGAGTTCAGCAAGGTGTTTAACGCCTCTGAACGTCATACCCTACGCCAGCATGTACTGCGTATTCATCGGGATATCAAGCAGCAGGTCAGTGAGGAGGAGCTTGAAGCCTCTAAACGCAAGTTTGTCAACTATGTACAGCAAGTGGCCTTGTTATCAGATCAGGGTTAAAGCTCCAAAGATTATGTCTCAAAACAAAATATTCTTGTAAATTCTGTTTGAAATACACTCAAATTGAGCACATAAAAGTAATCGTCCGCTGAACACACCTTATGAATTCGTCCTTTAAGCCTTAATTTAGTCCCCACTTAAAAACAAGTGGGGACTTAAATTTATGACTACAAATAACCAGACAGAGGTGGTCCCACATGTTTGAACAACTAAAAGCTTATTTATTGAGTTATAGTCAAACTACTTTATTATCCATACATGATTCGAAAAAAACTCGAAATAATTCATCGACTGAGTTGTATTAGTTTTATAATGATTTGACTATAATTCATCCATACAACGCATCAGCTTCAGATCTGATGCACTCGCAGGTTTTGGGCGATAGTAATAACAACCACGGGAGACTTTCAGCAGCTTAGCTTGCTTAGATACTGAAATCTGAAGTGAGTCGTCGATTAACTTTTGTGGTTGAAGCGGCCCAGTTTCTTCAACACACTTTCTAAAAAAACGTGAATTCGGGATAAGGAAGTTGTAAAAGGATAGGCATTTAAATCAAAATTTAATCATGACAAAAAACAATGATCTCAAAATGCCTATCGACACACAGCTTACAACACTTTTCTGCCTAATTGATGGTTTCTGCACTGATATTTCAGAGCAGGTTGAGCAATACATGCTCACTTGTGGCAAGATTAATCGTGTATTTGCCGATAGTGCAACTCGGGGGAAAACTTCTGTCGGCTGGTTTTATGGTTTTAAGATTCATTTGATTTGTGATCATATCGGACGCTTAATTTCTTATTGTATTACAACGGGTAACGTAGATGATCGTAAAGTATTGCCCGATCTAATTGAACATTCACAACTCACAGGTAAATTGTTTGGTGATCGTGGCTATGTGGGTAAGAATTGGAGATCTCGTCTTGCGGAACCCCGAGGTTTTACGGCTATTCGGATAAAAACACCAAGATTAAACCAATCGCTGCCAACACCGCCCCAATCCCTGGATGCTTTTGATAGTGCAGTATTAAGAAAACGAGGAATGATTGCAGCTCCATTTCATCTGATGAAAAGCCAGTTTGATCTTGAACATACTCGCCACAGATCAAAAATAGGGCTACTGACTACAATATTTGCTGCTTTAACATTATATGCTTTGATGTTTGTAAATGGATATAAGTCTGGGATTCAGCAGATTTTAAAAAACCGATTGAATTAAAATCTGCTTAAACCGAATTCACGTTACATAAGTGAATCATTAATAAAACGAGCAGAAAAAGTCTTGTTCTATATTTGAAAGAAATGTTGGAATTGTTTAGTCTTATTGAAAAGTTTTTGATATGTGATTAAAATTTTGATTAAAAAATGATAGACTTCATGCGCTAGAACAACGTTGCATGAAAATTTACTTAGCTGCTATCTTGAGTGGGGGATAATATCTTTCGAGAGTCGAGGGCTAAATATTGCTAAATGCTTGGAAAATTTCTCAAGTGTTTGTATGATTCAACGTGAAATGAATGACTGAGACAGATAGAATAAGTCATCAGTGTTCAAAAAATTACTAGAGCAAGCTTAAATAATTTTTATCTTTGGAGGATATCCATGAAATTGAGTCGTATTGCACTTGCTATGCTTGTTGCTGCCCCTTTAGTTGCTAATGCGGGTGTCACTGTTACCCCTTTAATGCTTGGTTATACAAAGTATGATACGGAGCATAATAACAATGGTGATAAAGGTAGTTTAACAACAGGCGCAGAACTTGATGATGATTTATTCGTTGGCGCTGCGTTAGGTATTGAATTAACGCCTTGGTTAGGTGCTGAAGTTGAATATAGTCAAATCAAAGGTGATGTAAGTAATGGTGGTGAGTATAAAGGTCGTAACCTCGCGGGTAACCTTTATGTTACTTCTGATCTAATCACAAAGAATTACGATAGTAAAATTAAACCATATGTGCTTGCTGGTGCAGGTCACTATAAATATGACGTAGATGCGGTACGTGATGGTGAAGAAGGTACGCTAGCAAATGCTGGTGGTGGTGTTTTCTGGCGTATTAATGATGCTCTATCACTTCGTACTGAAGCTCGTGGTACATACCATTTTGATGAAAAATTTTGGAACTATACAGCGCTTGCTGGTTTAAACGTTGTTCTTGGTGGCCATTTGAAGCCTGCTGCACCAGTAGTTGAAGTTGCTCCAGTTGAACCTACACCAGTACCAGTTCAGCCACAACCACAGCCACAAGAGATGACTGAAGACCTTAACATGGAACTTCGTGTGTTCTTTGATACCAACAAGTCAGACATCAAGCCGCAGTACAAGTCTGAAATTGCGAAAGTGGCAGAGAAATTGTCTGAGTATCCGAATGCGACTGCTCGCATTGAAGGTCACACAGACAACACGGGTCCACGTAAGTTGAACGAACGTTTATCTTTAGCTCGTGCCAACTCTGTTAAGTCTGCACTTGTGAATGAATACAATGTTAACGCAACTCGCTTGACAACTCAGGGCTTCGCTTGGGATCAACCGATTGCAGACAACAAGACTAAAGAAGGTCGTGCTATGAACCGTCGCGTATTCGCTGCGATCACTGGTAGCCGTACTGTTGTTGTACAACCAGGTCAACAAGCTCAGTAATTGAGTCTTGATGATATGAAAGGGCGGCTCAATTGAGCCGCTTTTTTACTAGAGCCAAGCAGTTTTGTTCAGGAACTTTTTGGTATCTTTACGTTCCTTACGATGTTGGGCTTTCGGTTTTTCGCTTTCATGAATGCCTCCCTTGTGAAGTAAGGGAGAGAGTGCAACAGGATTGCGAGCCTTAATTTTTGGCATATCTTTAAGTTTCATCGTATTAGCCTTTAATACATAAAATTTGTTTGAGTGTATGTACAATTTCAATCAAGTCAGACTGGTTTGCCATGACTTGATCAATGTCTTTGTATGCACTTGGAATTTCATCAATCACCCCTGCATCTTTACGGCATTCAATCCCTTGGGTTTGTTGAATCAAATCATCTTGACTGAACAGTAACTTTGCCTTGTTACGACTCATTTTCCGTCCTGCACCATGTGAACATGAACAGAATGATTCAGGATTTGCCTTACCTTTAACAATATAGGAGCGAGCACCCATTGAACCTGGGATGATACCGAGTTCATCATGACCTGCCCGAATAGCGCCTTTACGGGTAATCAGTAGGTCTTTACCAAAGTGATTCTCCCGACTGACATAGTTGTGATGGCAATTAATCGCTTTTTTGGTCATTTGAAAGGGCGGTAGAAGCGGGCGAATGGCTTCCAGAATCAGTCGCATCATTTCCCGACGATTCTCAAAAGCATAGTTTTGTGCCCATTCCACTGCTTCAACATAATCATTGAAACTGGCTGAACCCTCGGCAAAGTAGCTTAAATCCTTGTCAGGGACATGACCAAAACGGTGCTGTGCTTCTTTCTTTGCCAGTTCGATAAAATAGGTGCCAATCACATTACCCAAGCCGCGACTACCTGAATGCAGCATGATCCAGACATCCTGATTTTCATCCAGACATAGCTCAATAAAATGGTTGCCACCACCTAAAGTACCGAGTTGTTTTTGCCAGGTTGCATCAAACTTTCGCAGCATCCGAACCAAGCCTGGATGTTTTTGAATGATCGGCTGCAAGCGTTTTTCCAATGGAATAATGCTGGAAGCCTTGGCTTTGATTTGCTTGTGCAATTCAAAGCCGACAGGAACCTTGCGTTCAATTGCATGCCGTAACGGTGCAAGATTGTCTGGTAATTGGGATGCCTTGAGGTTGAGTCGAACTGCATTCATGCCACAACCAATATCCACACCTACCGCCGCAGGAATAATCGCGTTTTTGGTTGGAATCACGCTGCCAACGGTTGCACCTTTACCCACATGCACGTCTGGCATGACCGCAATATGTGAATAAATAAATTGCAGTTGTGCCATTTTCTTGAGTTGTTCAATACTGTCGCTATCAATGTCGTTGGTGAATATTTTCACTGGAACGCCATAGTGTGCTTCGGCATTGATAATTTTTTGTATGCCCATTTTCTTATCTCGGTCATTTTAATTTTTCTGTCCGAATAGGCATAAAAAAACCTAGCGAATGCCAGGTCTAATAAAGCATTCGGACAAGTGATCAGCAGATTTGTCACTTGTCCGTGAGACGACAACGTGCCAAACCTTAGTAAGTTATTCCTTGTAGTAATGGCATGATGTTGTCCTCCTATATTCTTGATGCTTATACGATGTATAAGGGTGCCGTTGAAAATATGAGCGTGAATTTTACTCAAATTTTCATAATGGTCAAGTAAAAAATGGTTTTTTATTCGCCCTCTTTCACATTCATGTCTTTGTAGGCAATCAGTTTGGTTTTATGTTTCCATTTATAGCCTAACCAAATGATCAGGAATAATGGAATGCTGATATAGGTTGAAAGTAAGCCTAACCAGTCAATTTTACCACCCAGAACTGCCTGATAGTTCTGTCCTAAGATAATGATTGAACACAGAATAAAAGCAAACCATGGGGCAAATGGGAAAAACTTGGCACGGTAGGCAAGGTCTTCGATTTTATAGCCCTGTGCTGTATAGCCTTTACGGAAACGGTAATGTGAAATGGCAATGCCGAGCCAGACGATAAATCCGCACATGCCTGACATATTCAGCAACCAGTTAAATACTTGTTGCTCGCCAATAAAAGTGGTCAGGAAACAGAGGGCAGCAACGGCTGTGGTTGCATACAAGGCATTCATGGGAACGCCACGAGTATCCAGTTTGGAGAACCATTTTGGCGCACGACCCTCTTTTGCCATATCAAACAACATACGGGTAGAGGAGTACATGCCAGAGTTACCTGCTGACAAAATTGCACTCAGAATCACTGCATTCATTAAGCCTGCGGCAAAGGCCAAGCCTGCTTTTTCATACAGTAAGGTAAAGGGTGACAGGGCAATATTTTCACTTTCGGCTGCATGTAATAACAGTGGATTATCATAGCTGACCAATGTACCAATGATAAAAATACACAGGATATAGAACAGCAAAATCCGCCAGAAAATCTGTTTAATTGCCAATGGAATGGTTTTCTTTGGATCTTTGGATTCACCTGCGGCAACGCCGACCATTTCAGTGCCCTGAAACGAGAATCCTGCAATCATGGCGACTCCGACCAGGGCTTGCAGCCCCCCCACAAAAGGCGCATCCCCCTTGGTCCAGTTGCTCCATACCGATACATCAGGTGTAAGCATGATTTTTACAATCATGGCAATCCCAATGATGATAAAGACGATAATCGCAACCACTTTAATCATGGAAAACCAGAATTCGCTTTCACCAAAACCTTTGACCGTCATGGCATTAATGCCAAAAATCACGGCAAGGAAAATAGCACTCCAGTAAAAACCTGCAATCTCAGGAAACCAGAATTTCATAATGAACTGTACTGCAACCAATTCAAAAGCGACAGTAATTGCCCAGTTATACCAGTAGTTCCAGCCCAGTGCGAAGCCAAAACCCTCTTCAACATAGCGGCTGCCATAGGTAAAGAATGCACCAGAGCTTGGGTTATGGGTGGCGAGTTCTCCCAGACTGGTCATCAGAAAATAAATCATGATACCAATTAAGGCATATGCCAATAACGCACCACCTGGACCTGCGGTGGCAATGGTAGAACCCGAAGCAAGGAATAAGCCTGTGCCAATTGAACCGCCAATGGCAATCATATTGAGATGGCGTGCCCCAAGCTTACGCTGGAGATGCTGGGGAGCAGATGTATCGCTCATAAAAATTCCTTAAAATAGTTCAGCTGACCCTGTTTGCACAGGCGTATAACACTTTGAATCCCTGTTGATCTGCTTTCACAAGACATTCACCAAAGCTCTGCTCAATCAGAGGTGGATAATTTAGAAAACGATTAGCCACGATCCATAGTTCACCTGAACTTTTCAGATGCTTTTTCGCCAATTGGCAGAGTTCTTCACTTGCATGGTAATTGGTATGAATACCCTGATGAAAAGGTGGATTACTGACGATGGCATCCAGCTCTTTAGGTGCATCGGCAAAACCTGTCACAGGCTGTAGATGTAGCTGTGCTAAGTTCAGATCATTTTTTTGAAAAGTGAACTCAGTAGACCGTAACGCAAATGCATCAACATCAAGTGCAAAAATGTGCTGGTTTGCATTTATTTTGGCTAAATAGGCACTAATAATTCCAGCACCGCAACCAAAGTCGGCAATCTTACCTGATTTTACTTGAAGGTAAGGAGTAATACGGCTGTACCAACATCTAAATGATCTTGACTAAATACACCTGAGCGCAGATTTCGTGAGCTGATTCTTGGTCGACTTGAATCGTATAGGTTTTTAACCAGTGTTGCAAGTGTTTTTGATTGTGCTAATTTTTCGAGTCGCATCTGCCAAAGTTGACAATGACGTGCACTATCTAATTTGATAGCTTTTCCATATTGCTGCAATTGTTTAGCAGCACGTTCAATCCCACCTTTTTTCTCACCAACTAAAAAGACTGATTGACCTAGCTCTAAATGGCTGGCAACAGTATGAAAATATAGTTTAAAAGCTCTTTTGATTTTGGAACAAAAATAACCACCTGATCATAGCGATTTGCTGGAAACTCAACGCAAAAATTTGATTTTATTTCTGCGTTTAGAAAGCCTTGATGATCTGCAAAGTTCCATGTCCAAACGGAAGCTTGACTTCGACGGGTAAGCTTTTTACGAGCTGATCATTCGGGGCATTGATGAATAAAACTTGCCCTTTTAAATAATCTTGTTGACGTATGACAACTTTCACTACGTGGATCCATTTTGATCTCTCATCAAAAACAAAGCCCAGTGGTAAAACTGGGCAGTGCGATTGCCAGATGGTTATTTGTGCGTTTCAGGTAAAACAATATTTAAAATCAAAGCGGCAATACCACCTGTTGCCACGCCTGAACTAAAGATGTTTTTAAATAGTTCAGGTAGGTGCTCCAGAATCTGGGGAACCTGCGCCACACCTAAACCCAGTGCAAGGGAAATGGCAATAATCAATAATGCGCGGCGGTCTAACTGGATGCTGGCAAGGATATTGATTCCAGACGCAGCAACAGCACCGAACATCACCATTACCGCACCACCGAGCACAGCTTGGGGTACAGCCTGAATCACCGCTGCAACAGCAGGGAATAGTCCTAAAATAACCAGCAGGATGGCAATCCAGATCCCGACATAACGGCTTGCCACACCTGTCAGTTGAATGACACCATTGTTTTGAGCAAACACAGAACTTGGGAATGTATTGAAAATACCCGCCAGAAATGAGTTCGCACCATTGACCAATACACCACCCTTAATTCGCTGCATCCATACTGGACCATCAACAGGCTGATTGGAAATTTTACTGGTGGCGGTCACATCACCAATCGCTTCCAGTGAAGTGACCAAATAGATAAATGCCATTGGAATAAACAGGCTCCATGAAAAGCTTAATCCAAAATGCATTGGGGTTGGAATCTGGATCAGTGGCGCATCATGCAATACAGAAAAGTTTAAATGTCCCATAAATCCAGCAAGGATATAACCAATGACCAAAGCGATTAAAATTGCTGAACTTTTCACCCAAATTATACGGATACGATTCAGTAAAATAATAATCCCAAGCACGGTACAGGACATGATCAGGTTATCTGCATTGGCAAAGGTGTTGTCCTGCATCGCAGTATAACCACCACCCATGCTGATCAAACCACTCTTTAATCAAGGTTAAGCCAATCAGTAGAACCACAATGCCTGTCACAAGTGTATAAATTTTCAGCTTTTTAACCTGCATGGTAGAATTCTGGAGACCCCCATTTCAATGAGCTGAACCCGCAATCACCACACCAAAAATGGCTGCCATCACCTGTTCAACTGGTGTGCCTGCTGCAACCATGGCACTGCCAATCCCAATAATCGGACCAATAAAATTAAAGCTGGTCCCTTGGACAATCAGCAATCCTGCACCAAATGGTCCAACTTTTGCACTGTAAAAGAGTCGCAATCCCTGAAATAATCAATGACATGGACAGGATCATGTTGGTGTCTTCGCGAGACACGCCAAGTGCCAGACAGATCAATAACAATCCTGGGGTTACGATAGGCACTAAGATCGTCAAAAGATGCTGTAATGCGGCTAAAAATGCAACAAAAGGTTTCGGTTGATCATTTAGTCCATAGACCAGATCAAGCGGTTGTTCTGGGGTTGGGAATTCGACATGGGAGTATAAAAAAGCGATAAGCATTAGTGGAATATTCTAATAGAGTTGGCCTACTTTACCAACGATTCTGTAACGTTTCGTCAGAAAAAAAGCACTCTGTCAATAAACTGTCACTACTAAAGTTTAGGATTCTTCTGTATAATTTGCCCTCAAATTTAAAGCGTATCGAATTTTACATGTCAGATATTAAAACTCTCCGTAACATTGCCATTATTGCGCACGTCGATCATGGTAAAACGACTCTTGTAGACAAACTTTTACAACAATCAGGTGCTCTTGGCGATCGCGCAGGCGAGATTGAACGTGTTATGGATTCTAACGCGCTTGAGTCTGAACGTGGTATTACCATTCTTGCAAAAAACACTGCAATCAAATGGTTAGACAAGCGTACTGATACTGAATACCGCATTAACATTGTGGACACCCCAGGACACGCCGACTTCGGTGGTGAAGTTGAACGTGTAATGTCGATGGTTGACTGCGTATTGCTTAGTTGACTCTCAAGAAGGTCCAATGCCACAAACTCGTTTCGTAACGCAAAAAGCGTTCGCACGTGGTTTGAAGCCAATCGTAATTATTAACAAAGTTGACAAGCCAAGTGCTCGTTGTGACTGGGTTATTGATCAAGTATTCGACTTATTTGATAACTTAGGTGCATCTGATGAGCAATTGGACTTCCCAGTTGTTTATGCTTCTGGTCTTCGTGGTGTGGCTGGTCCATCACCAGAAGAATTAGCAGATGATATGACACCGTTGTTTGAAACGATTGTTGATATCGTAGAACCACCAGCAGTTGATGTTGATGGTCCATTCCAGATGCAGATTTCATCACTTGACTATAACAGCTTCGTCGGTGTTATCGGTGTTGGTCGTATTCAACGTGGTTCTGTAAAATTAAACACTCAAGTCACTGTAATTGATAAAGATGGTAAGACACGTAATGGTCGTATCCTTAAAATCATGGGTTACCACGGTCTAGAGCGTGTTGATGTTGAATCTGCTTCTGCTGGTGATATCGTTTGTATCACAGGTATTGATGCACTCAATATTTCTGACACGATTTGTGATCCGAAAAATGTTGAAGCATTACCTGCATTGTCTGTTGATGAACCTACAGTTTCGATGACGTTCCAAGTGAACAACTCACCGTTTGCTGGTAAAGAAGGTAAATTCGTTACTTCACGTAATATCCGTGAGCGTCTTGATCGTGAATTGATTCACAACGTTGCATTACGTGTTGAAGATACTGATAGTCCAGACCGTTTTAAAGTATCTGGTCGTGGTGAACTTCACCTTTCAGTATTGATTGAAAACATGCGTCGTGAAGGCTTTGAAATGGGCGTATCACGTCCACAAGTCATCATGAAAGAAATCGATGGTGAAAAACAAGAGCCATACGAAAACGTAACTTTTGACGTTGAAGAACAGCATCAGGGTTCTGTAATGGAACAAATGGGCTTCCGTAAAGGCGAAATGACCAATATGGAAGTTGACGGTAAAGGCCGTATCCGTATTGAAGCAACTGTACCTTCACGTGGCTTGATTGGTTTCCGTTCTGAATTCTTAACCATGACTTCTGGTACAGGGATCATGACATCAAGCTTCTCGCATTACGGTCCAGCAAAAGCAGGTACTGTTGCGAAACGTCAAAATGGTGTGTTGATTTCTATGGTTCAAGGGACTTGCTTGGGCTATGCACTCTTCACACTTCAAGACCGTGGTCGTTTATTTGCTAAGCCACAGCTTGAAGTATATGAAGGCATGATCATTGGTATTAACTCACGTTCAGATGATATGGTTGTTAACCCAACCAAAGCGAAGCAATTAACCAACGTTCGTGCATCAGGTACTGATGAAGCACTGACTTTAACACCTGCATTGGAATATACGCTTGAACAAGCGCTTGAATTCATTGAAGATGATGAGCTAGTTGAAGTAACACCAAAATCAATTCGTATTCGTAAGCGTTACTTGACTGAAAACGAACGTAAGCGTAACCGTGATAAATAATTTTTCTTAACTGAAAAAGAAAAAACCGCTAATTCTATTTAGCGGTTTTTTCATTGCGTAGACTTAATGGCCGAGAGATGCTTAAGCACATATTTTTATTAAAATAAAAAGTGTTGTTAAAGTGTGAAATAGCTTTCTTTTTTGATAAAAATATTAAATTATCAACATCATGCCATAGCCGCACCTGTGTAATAAACAATGTAAAAATGGGTTGCGATTAAGTTCAACTCTGGAGAGTTATAGATGAGTATTATTCAAGAATTTAAAGAATTTGCCATCAAAGGCAATATGATGGATCTTGCCATTGGTGTCATCATTGGTGGTGCATTTGGTAAAATTATTGATTCATTGGTGAAAGATATCATCATGCCACTTATTTCAGTTATTACTGGTGGGGGTGTTGATTTTACGCAGAAGTTTATTGTGCTAGGAGACAATCCAAATAATTTACAGTCTTTAGATCAATTAACGAAAGCAGGTGTCAATGTTTTAACCTATGGTAATTTCTTAACCATCTTTATTAATTTCATTATTTTGGCATGGGTTGTGTTTCTTATGGTAAAAGTAATGAATCGTATGCGTAAACAAAAAGAAGCAGCGCCAGCAGCACCAGCGCCTACACCAGAAGATATTCAGTTGTTACGTGAAATTAGAGACTCTTTGAAAAAATAAGTACTTATTATTTTCATAAAAAACGGCATTTAAAAATGCCGTTTTTTATTGGAAATAGATAATTCCATATTTGGAGCGCAAGCTTTTACATGGAAAATTGCCAGATTTGACTTTAAAATATTGTGCATATTTGAATGGAACAGCAATCATGAACCAACTATTTGTCTATGGCACACTTTGCCCAAACCGAGAAAATGCACATATTTTGGGTAGAATTGGTGGAGATTGGCAAAAAGCATCGGTACACGGCACAATTCATATTTTAGATTGGGGACCAGATAAGGGTTTACCAGCCATTATTTTAAATGAAAAAGACGCATTGGTAGAAGGTTATCTGTTTAGCACTGAAAAATTGG
The DNA here is from genome assembly GCA_046347365.1 of Acinetobacter sp. Lineage (GTDB taxonomy): Bacteria > Pseudomonadota > Gammaproteobacteria > Pseudomonadales > Moraxellaceae > Acinetobacter. Next base: position 17,754 of record JAXMGF010000017.1, read on the forward strand.
CAGAAAATTGGCAAATGCTGGATGATTTTGAAGGTTTTCAATATAAAAGAGTGCAAGTAAAAACCTTTTTAGATTCTGGTGAAATTGTACAGGCATGGACTTATGTCATGAATGAGCAAATATAGGACACTCATTCACAGTCAAAAAGCCTCAGTGAAAACCCTCCATACGAAATTTCACTTCAACCAGATGAAAACCAAACTGGCTTTTAACTGGACCGTGTAAGACTCTCTCCGCGGCAGTAAAAACCAGTTTGTCGATCACAGAAACAAGCTGCCCTTTTTTCACTTCACCGAGTTCACCACCACGTTTTGCTGAGTTGCATGTTGAATATTGCTTGGCAATTTTCGCAAAGTCCGCGCCAGAATGAATCCGCTTTTTCAGTTGTTCTGCCAAGTCTTTATCCTTGACCAGAATATGCCGAACAATTGCAGTCTGCATAAATCACTCTCCTTGAGAAAACATTGAAATAACTAAGCTTTCTTATTTAAGGGTTGACACTGTGGGCAGAACACACTGGCGCGTTGTCCCAACTTTAAATTCTCCAGCGTGGTTTCGCAGTTGACACACATTTCACCTGCACGACCATAAGCAAGCAGCGTTTGTTGAAATAACCATTTTCACCCATCGCATTACTATAGTCACGTAAAGTTGAACCGCCAAGATCAATCGCTTGTTTTAGGATGCGCTTGACCTCAATCACCAACTTTTCAACTTGTGCTTGAGTTAAAGTAAAGCAGGTTGCGCAGGATGAACCCCAATGTTGAATAAACTTTCAGTTGCGTAAATATTACCAACACCTACCACCACATGATTATCCATAAGTGCAATTTTAATACCGACATTCTTCTTATTTAGCTTTTCTAACAAATAAGTCGCATTAAAATCTTCACTTGGAGTTCTGGACCAAGTGTGTCAATAAGCTTGGACTGATTGTCCTGATCTAGCCAAAGAATACAGCCAAAACGACGTGGATCATGATAGCGCAGTTGAATATCTTCCAAAATCAATAATTAAATGATCATGTTTCCGCCAATTCGTCACTGGGTTGGCACAAGCGAAAACACCTGACATGCCTAAATGCGAAAGCATTTGATCTTGTTCGAATTCAGCCAAAATATATTTGGAACGACGTTTGAGTTGAATTAAACGTTGACCAATTAATTTTTCAAGATCATCAGGGATAGGCCAGCGCAAACTAGGATTGTGTACTCTTATAGCTTGTACACGTTGCTCCAAAGCGGCAGTAAACTGGTTTTTGTGGTTTTCAACTTCAGGAGTTCGGGCATTCTGTAATTCCATGCAATGTAATACAATTACTAAGATATTGATTAATAAAAATATATATGATTGTTGCAATGTATCCAAATGTATGGCAATGCATTGCTAATACCATTTTGACGGTATATTTGACGGTATAATTTAATATACCGTCAAGTAAAATATGAGCGGTATCAAACAAACTAACAGCCAAAGCGGTAAAAAATCTTAGTTACAATGCTAAGGGTAAAAATAAGTATGCTGATGGCGGTGGTTTATATCTTTTAATCACAGCCAATGGTGCAAAGCATTGGCGTATGGATTACCGCCGTCCAGTCACTCAAAAAAGAAATACGCTTGCTTTAGGTTCATATCCAATTATTACTTTAGAGATGGCAAGGAGTACGGCGTGATGATGCTAAAAAGATGCTGATCCGTGATTGACCCAGCCGAAGATCGTAATGCCAACAAAGAAAAGAGCACAGGCGAAAAACCTCTTTAGCCGATATGCTCAGGATTGGTTAAATAAAAGGGCAATAGAGGGCAAGAAGTGACGGCGAAAACACACGAATGTTGAATGTGGATATATTTTGCCTATATTCGGATGTGACAAATCGCTTATCAACTGGATCCCGAACAACTTGAAAAGGATGTTACAAAATCGAATCATTCAACTTAAGGGCAATTGCATTGGCTGGGCGTGTCAGAATGGTGATTAAGATGATCTTGGATATACCGTTAAAGAAACGTTTAATCCAATACAACCCAGCACAAAGTATTAGCTTGCCGCAACCGATAACACGGAATCATCCAGCTATTACAGAAGAACAAGAACTAGCATCCATGTTAAGGTATATAGGGATATACAGAGAATAACCCAAAAAATTATATTATTACTGAACTGGCTATGAAGTTTGCAATTTACATATTCAGCGACCTAATGAGATTGAGGGTTATTATGGGAGTCTGTAAAAATGGACAAACGTTATTTAAACTTTATTGCAAGTAAAACGAAGCAAGATCATATCGTTCCATTATCTGATCAGGCGTATGGAATTTTAAAGCAGATACAGCAATTACAGTTTAATGCTATTTATGTATTTCCTGGTGTTAAAACGAATAAAACCTTTGTTATTAATTGCACCATAGGGCAGGGGCTAAAACAAGACATCGGCTTTGGAGGAAGCAAACGGCACACGGCTTTAGGGCAACGGCAAGAACACTGCTAGATGAGGAACTAGACACCCGAAGCGAAAAGCATCATTGAACAGGCAGCAAGCATCACAGGCTTAATAGTTAATGCTTTTATGGTGCAGTTCGCTTATGAAAAGCGCAGGCACTCATACAGGATCATCAAAATTTGCGTTTAAGCCGTGCGGACCATGACATGCTGCTAGAGATGTTGGAAAATCCACGCCCAGCGAACCAAGCTTTGAAAGACTTAATGAGTTTGCTTGATGAAGATTGAGATTTTACAGAAAAGCCATGACAAGACCACTTTTGACTGTGGGTAGGCTGATTTAAACCGTTTTATCAAGCAGTTTGCTTTGCAGCATCATAAGACTGGAACAAGTAAGACCTATGTAGCACTGGATGAGAAAATGCGGTAATTGGTTTTTATTGTCTATCCAGTCAATCACTTGGCTACTTTGAATATGTTGATAGCCATTTGACAAAGAAACTACCACGCTACCCGATTTCTAGCATCGTGATAGGGCGTTGCTGTAGCTAAGGAAGCACACAAGGACAAGGCATAGGCAAGAAATTGTTAGCACATGCTTTAAGACAAATTAGTATTACATCCCAGTTAATTGGCATTACTTTTGTTGTGGTTCATGCCAAAGATGAAAAGGCAGCAGATTTCTATAAGTCACTAGGTTTTAAATCATCAAATGATTACCCATTGACTTTAATTTTACCAGTCAACGATATTCCAAGTTATTAGGTTGTTTATTTTTTAGGCGGCTGAGCTGGAGCGGCTTTTTTGGCAGCAATCGCTTCTTCAACCTGAGCTAATGATTCTTTGGCATTCGGATAATTTGCCTGAGCAAGGCGTGCAAAAATATTTTGGCTTCTTCAAGGTTTTGATCAAGAATTCCACCATTTGCCAACATATTTCCTAATATCATCAGTGATGGTCCATAACCTTTCTTCGCTAGCTCCTTTAGGCTCTCAACCGCTTGTTGTTGCATAATTGGATTTTTATTTTTTACACCAATACCAAGATCATAAATTGCTTTAAGATTTTGTGCTGGGTAATAATCCTTGCGTAGCAAAGGCAGTAAGCGTTGAATGGCAATTTGGTCATATTCAGGTTTGCCCTGTTTAAACAACAAATCTGCAAATTCAACTGAGGCTTCCTCAGAACCTTGAACAGAGGCTTTATCTAAATATTCCTTGTATTTTTGAGCATCTTTAGGGAGGCCCAGATTCCCTTTATGGTAGGCTTGTGCCAAGATAAAGCTGGCCTTGCCAAACCCTTTGTTAGAGGCATCCTGATAATATTGCAAAGCTTTTTTCATCTTTCACTGTGCCTTGCCCAATCACAGTTAATGTAACCCACATTATAAATTGCCTGAGGATTTCATATTTGCAAGGTGCTGCATTTCCTGAAATGCTCAGTATAATTCTTTGCTTCATAAAGTTGAGTGGCTTTTGCAAAAGGAGTTGGCAGTACTGACTGTTGTTTTATTGTCTGCTGCAAATATTGAATGACTGGCAATCATCATTAGACTGGCAATAAGCAACTTTTTCATCTTTATTTTCCTTTCATGTAAATCTGCTGCAATCCTTTATTGTTGGCAGAAAACAATGTTGTGACCTGAATGATTTTAGAAGTTTGGTATAACATGTAAATGGATATTTTGTATGTCAATATTTATACGGAAATCTATGGTAACTTTATAGTTCATGAAAAATATCAATTATATTGAAAGACAAAGCAACAAAAGTATGAATACATCATGTAGAAATAGTCGACATCCTGTGAATTTATTCAGGCTGCTCAACTGAGTTGAGGAGTTGTTCAATCTGATACATTTTGTGGCATACCAGCAATACGGATACCATTTTTCAAAATAGGGTAGGCGTTCCATTGATTTGTAGTTTTTGTCCCAGAAGGAGATTGTTCTGAATTGGGGTGGTACATTGGCTGAATTCTTTTGAAGTTTACGATGTAACATATAATCTTCCCAAGCTTCATACTGGTTTTTAGCACACCAGATTTTGTTGGCAATTTCTTCTGCCTGAGGATGTAGAGTTTTTAATGGGAACGGAAATAAATAGACAGTCACATTATCAATGGCAGTCATATACTGTTCCAGTTTCTGGCAATAAGGACAGTCAGGGTCTGTAAATACATAAAGTGTGCGTTTGCCATTGCCTTTAACATAACGAATGGCCTGCTCTAATGGCAGTTGTTTAACATCAATTTTGTTGGTACCAATTAAACGCGCTCTTCGGTTAGATTTTTGGTTTTTGGATCCACCAGTTGACCAGTAACCGGTGTTTTAACCTCTTCATTGGTATATCAACGTCCACCTGCAAAGACTTCGCCAAAGTCTGAGATGGGTGAGGGAGTTACTGATCGAATCGAGAGTTCTGGGTAGTTGGTCTTGAGGTTTTGTTCAAGTGTTTGGATATCAGCATGTGCTGTTGATAAAGTGATGAGGCCAAACGTAATCGCAGATAATAAAGTTTTGATCATTATATTTTCATTGCAAATTGAAATTGATGAGTATCACTGAACAATAAACCTGATTTGAATGTTCGGCAATCCATGAGGTTGTAAAAATTATTGGTCTCGCCACATCACCATTTAAAGCTTCTGGTAAATTTAAAACGGTTAGATGAAGTTCTTCCAGTGCTGTTGGTTTGGCAATGACCAAAGCCAAATAGCCTTTTTCAAAAGCGATGCTATTAACCACTTCCACATCCTTATTCAGTTGGGTTGCAGGAGCGGGTACAGCATCATTGCCTTGAACTAAATGTAACCAGTGTTTAGGCTTTGCCTTAAACCATAGACGCGCCACAATTTCCTGTCCGAGATAACAACCTTTATCAAAATGCACGCCATCTCGTTGATGCAGTCGTAGCTCCTGAGGTTGAAACAGATGTTCAGTACTTTGAGTAATCCATGCTTGTCCAGATTGAATCGCCTGAGTTTGCCAGCCATTCATATCAGTTTCTGTTGAAGAAAACTCGGTATGATTTCCTACTATACTTGGGAAAACTTGACCAACCTCTTCCAGTTTCATTTTTGAGAAAGCACCAAACTTTTAATATGTCTGGAAAACTCTTCTGCCTGATCCTGAGTTGTCACCAGTTCAAACTTTCTGTATTAATCTTTTGATCCACACCAAAATGAATACGTCCCTTTAAATCACAAATAGCCATCAGCAGCGGCTTTCATTTTTCTGGCAGGCGTTCAACATGAACAGTCGCAGCGCTTGGCAAGAAATTTTTTTGTGCATCTACACCATTTAAGCTAAAAGCAGTAAAAGCAAGCTGACTCATTGATTCATCCTAAGGCTGTGTTCTAGTCGATAAAATGAGGTTTATTTTGCGCTGTTTTTCACAAAAAAACAGCTTTAGATTCTGCTTGTTATAAGCAGAATGGATAACCAAAGCTATCACAGCGATAGATTGATGGTGATGACAAATATAACAATACTGATAAACAATGATGGAGAATAAAAATGACAGGTACAGTTAAATTATATCGAGTATCAAGGCCCCGCGAACGTGTCTTTAAAGCTTTCCTAGTTCCAGATGCATTGGCGAAATGGATGGCACTTCATGGTTTTACCGCGAAAATACATCATTTTGATCCTCAGGTTGGTGGGACTTATAAGATGTCGTTTTCGATTTTTCTATAATCGTTCCCATGCATTATCTGGAAAAATTGAGCCTGAATACTGGCAAGAACATTTTAGCAACAGCTACCCCCTACGGTCTTACATGTTTTGGATGCTTTGATACTGATTTCGCAATGGGGGAGATGATAGTGAAAAGCTGGACTTTACCTTGGCTGATGACGTGACAGATTATGTTATTTGTGTCAGTTTCAATTCCAAAGGGCAGGTCATCGATATTTCAATGGAAAGTTAGCCGATTGAAAAAGAGAAGAATATGCCAATACAAATCAAGCGTATTTATGAGGATGTTGCAGAGACTGATGGCAAGCGTATTCTGGTTGATCGTCTATGGCCCAGAGGGATTTCAAAAGAGCGCGCGCATTTAGACCTCTGGTTAAAAGAAATTGCGCCCTCTACAGAATTGAGAAAAGAATTTAATCATCAGGCTGAGCATTGGCTTTGTTTTCAGCAAAAGTATTATCAGGAACTGGGTTCTAATCCTCATGTGAACGAATTAAGGGAAATGGAGAGGGATGAAATGCTGACCCTGCTTTATGCGGCAAAAGACCTCAAAATTAACCATGCATTGGTGCTGAAAAACTATATGTTGGGAAAGAAAATCGAAACATGAAAGACAAAGGTGCTTCAAATAATAAAAACTAAAATTTTGCAAAAAGCATTCTATCTCGCATAATAATGCTTTTGAGATTTTTTATGTCTTTTCCAAATTGCCCACAATGCCAATCAGAATATACCTATCAAGATGGCGAATTATTGATTTGCCCTGAATGTTCACATGAGTGGAAACAGGGTGAGGGGCAGGCATCAGAGCAACAGGAAATTATTAAAGATGCCAATGGTAATGTGTTGGCGGATGGTGACAGTGTCACAGTGGTTAAAGACCTGAAAATTAAAGGTTCCTCATCAGTAGTGAAAGTTGGTACGAAAGTAAAGACCATCCGTTTGATTACTGATGCGAGTGATGGTCATAATATTGACTGTAAGATTGATGGCATTGGTGCCATGAAACTGAAATCTGAGTTTGTCAAAAAAGCTTAATGCAATTGGTTTAGGAAAGAGCATCAAAATGCTCTTTCCTATTAGGATGATGTTTTATCAACCTGCTAATTTTGCAAGCAATTCATCTTTGCTGAGGTTGCTGGCTTCCGTATCACGGCGACCCTTGTATTCAAAAGTGCCTGCATCCAAACCTTTCTCACCGATAACGATACGGTGAGGAATTCCCATCAGTTCAAGGTCAGAGAATTTCACGCCTGGACGTTCATTACGGTCATCGAATAGCACATCATAACCCTGTGCCTGCAACTCTGCATAAAGTGCCTCGGCAGCTTCCAGAGTGCGTGGTGATTTATGTGCATTCATTGGCACAATTGCAACTTCAAAAGGTGCAATGGCCTGTGGCCAGATAATGCCTTTGTCATCATAGTTCTGTTCAATGGCAGCAGCAACCACACGGGTCACACCAATACCATAACAACCCATGGTGACTGTAAATGGCTTGCCATCTTCACCCAGAACCTTACAGCCCAGCGCTTCAGAATATTTGGTGCCTAACTGGAAGATATGGCCCACTTCAATACCACGTTTGATGAGTAGTGTACCTTTACCATCTGGGGATGGATCACCCTCAACCACATTACGCAGATCATAGACTTCAGTAAAATGTGCATCACGTTGCCAGTTGACACCTGTGGCATGTTTGTCAGCTTCATTTGCACCTGCAATAAAGTCAGACAATACCGATGCCGCACGATCCACAATTACGGTTAAACCTTTTTCCAGTAAACCTTGAGGACCAATAAAACCAGTCTTCAATCCCAGTGCACTGATTTGCTCTTCAGTGGCAAAAGTAAGCGGGGTAGCAATCAATGGATGTTTCTCAGCCTTAATTTCATTCAGTTCATGATCGCCTCTCAGGAATAGGGCAATCACAGGAGTGTTGCCATGTTCATCAACCTGACCCTGAACCAGTAAAGCCTTAACCGATTGTTTGGCATCAGCGTTCAGGAACTGGCAAACCTCTGCAATGGTTTTCTGGTTTGGTGTGTCAACAATCGCCAGTGCTTGAGCTGGTGCTGCACGTTCACCAACCAGAATCGCCTCAGCTTTTTCCATGTTCGCTGCATAGTCAGATTCAGTTGAGAAGATCACATCATCTTCACCGCTTGAAGCCAGTACATGAAATTCATGCGAACTTGAACCGCCAATTGAGCCTGTATCCGCTTCAACAGGGCGGAAATCCAGACCAAGACGAGTAAAGATACGGCAGTAAGTGTCGTACATCACGTCATAGGTTTGTTGTAATGAAGCTTGATCTGCATGGAATGAATAAGCATCTTTCATGATGAATTCACGGGAACGCATCACACCAAAACGTGGGCGAATTTCATCACGGAACTTGGTTTGAATCTGATAAAAATTGACAGGCAACTGCTTATAGCTTTTTAGTTCATTGCGTGCCAAATCGGTAATGACTTCTTCGTGCGTTGGACCCAGTACAAAAGGATTGTCATGACGATCTTTAAAGCGTAACAGTTCTGGGCCATACTGCTCAAAGCGTCCAGACTCCTCCCACAACGCCGCAGGCTGGGTCACTGGCATAAACACTTCTAAAGCGCCCGAACGATTCATTTCCTCACGGACAATAGCATCCACTTTCTTTAAAACACGCGTTCCCATGGGCAACCAAGAGTATAAGCCAGAAGCGAGTTTACGAATCATCCCCGCACGTAACATGAGCTGGTGTGAAATGACTTCAGCATCATTTGGGGTTTCTCTTAACGTTGCAAATAAAAAGCGGCTTGCGCGCATGGAAACAATCCTAAAGTTAAGTGTGATTGAAAAAAGCTGCAACAGTGGCGGAAAAGATCTCTCCACTTGTAAGTTTTGGCATTATGCCATGAATCATGGAATTTCGGGAAAAGTAAAGTGAGGCAATTCGATCAGGATGATAAAAAGAAAATTAAGGATCTGAAAATAAAAAGTGTTGAATAGGGGGGTTATGGGATATTGGAGGGGTTATTCTGTTCAAATTTACTAAGGCGATTAATAATGTCAGCATATTCTATCTCTGTTCTGCTGTAGGCATTCCTTAAGCTTTCCACCGTTTTTTTCACGCGCTCAATATTCTTAATGTTATTTTCTAAATTGTTTTTGAGCTGGGGGGGGAGGGGTTCACCTTTACGGTAATATTCCATTTCCTGACGTTTAAAGCTGATCTTGTCCTGTTGCAGTTGTTGCAATTGCTGTTGTTGATAATTCAACTGTTTCTTTAGGTTGGCCAGAATCAGGTCCCTTTTTGCAGTCGCGATCTTGCTGTTGCCATAAGCGCGTTTAAGTTTTAAGTCCTGTTCGCGCTGACGTGCCAATGATTCGCGGCGTGTGGACTGTTGAATATCCTGGGTAGCATTATAGGGCTGGTTGCGCTTGATCACCTGCATGTTGCGGTCAAGCGCCTCATAGCCATAACGGATATGTTCTGGAGTGACCGAGCTGCTTACATTGGCAATGCCATTCTTGTCATAGTAGCGATACCAGACTGCCCGAGGTTGCTCTGTGGCCGCAAAACTTGAGCCATAAAAAAGAAACATTAAAACCAATGTACAAATGCAATTACGAGTTATCGTTGTAAAGTGACCAATGCGGAAACCGCACTTTAACGAACCAGTCATTACATTCCCCGTAAAAAAGTTAATTAAATCACTTATTTTTAAATAATAATCACTTGTATATTAGTAGCTATTTATACAATTAAAAATAGTTAGGATACAAAAAATTTAGGAATTTGTTCAAAAGTGTGCGCTATTTGTTATTGTTAAGGAAAACTGATAGGTTGGTTCAAAAAGCTTCGTTGATAATGCAAGTAAAGATATGTTAAAAATATCAAATAATCTGTATAAAACAAATTAAACCAAACATAATTTGTATTGAGTGATGGGGCAGGACAATTATATGGAAGATAAATTTCAAAATTTGAAAGTAATGGTGATTGACGATTCAAAAACGATTCGCCGTACAGCGGAGACTTTGTTGCAACGTGAAGGCTGTGAGGTCATTACGGCGGTCGATGGTTTTGAAGCATTATCAAAAATTGCGGAAGCAAATCCAGATATCATTTTCGTTGATATCATGATGCCACGCCTGGATGGTTATCAGACCTGTGCATTGATTAAGAACTCTTTAAACTACCAAAATATTCCAGTGATTATGTTGTCAAGCAAAGACGGTTTGTTTGATCAGGCTAAAGGGCGTGTTGTGGGGTCGGATGAATATTTAACCAAGCCATTCAGTAAAGATGAGCTGTTAACTGCGATTCGTAACCACGTTAGCGCATAAAATTAAATTGAGGAAAAAATGGCTCGTATTCTTATAGTAGATGATTCACCTACTGAAACATTTCGTTTTAGAGAAATTTTAACTAAGCACGGTTATGAAGTTTTAGAAGCGACCAATGGAGCGGACGGTGTTACCATGGCGCAGGCAGAGTTGCCAGATTTGGTCCTTATGGATGTGGTGATGCCTGGAATGAATGGATTTCAGGCAACACGCCAGATTAGCAAGGGTAAAGACACACAGCATATCCCTGTTGTGATCGTAAGTACCAAAGACCAGGCGACAGACCGCGTATGGGGTAAACGTCAGGGGGCTTGCGACTATTTGACCAAACCGATTGATGAGCAGCAACTTATCGATGTGATTAAACAGTTGTTAAGTTAACCAATACGAGCCTTTTCATTACTCAATACGGGATAGGGTATGGCAGCAAATGGATTTATCGAATTGCTTCGCTTATCCAAGCGGGGCAATAAACAATATGCTTCAACTCAGAATGAAGTCAGCCGATGGTCTGGTATCGCTTTTGAGATGTTAGGGCAATATTTTGTTGCACCATTGGGGGAAATTTCGGAGGTGATCTATCCACCGAAATATACCCCTGTTCCAAATACTCAGGCATGGGTACGTGGCTTGGCAAATATTCGTGGGCGATTGCTTTCAGTTTCTGATTTAAGTCAGTTTATTTCAGGACAACGGAGTCAGTTTTCACCAACACAAAAAGTAATATGTATTAGCCATCAAGATCATTATGTAGGACTGGTTGTTGACCAGGTTCTGGGGATTCAGCACTTTAACAAGAAAAGTTTCTTTTCTCAAAATGCTGAACTCGACAGTAAGTTAAAAGACTACTGTCAGGGTTACTTTCACCAGCATAATCAGCAGTGGCATGTGTTTTTACTGAGTCGGTTGTTGAAAAATCCTCAATACATGAATGCATCAATAAAATTTATAAACTAATTTGTACGCTACGGAAGATAAACGCGTATTCAGGGGAGAAGCTGATATGGGCTTTAAACTCAAAAAGAAAAATGGTGGCGATAGCGCTGGTTTGAAGAAAGGCGGAGCGTTTCTGGAAAATATCCGAACGCAACTGGATCAATTTTCCCGTTTGTTCGGTGAAACAGAAAAATCCAAACCGATTATCTATCGTGCTTTAATTGCTTTGGCCCTTGCAGTCATCCTCTTAATTTACCTATTTGTGAGCGTACCACGTTCCAACCAATTGACTCGTAGTCTGGGTGAATTGCGTCTGTTGTCGCAAATGATCTCGCGTCAGGCAACGGAAGCAACCGCATCTGGTACACCAGAAGCGATGAAAAGTCTGGTTGAGTCGAAGAAGCAGTTTGCTGAAAACCTTGAAACCGTTGAAAGTGTCTATGGTAAAGGTTCTGATGAGTATAAAAAGGTTAACGAGCTTTGGGAGAATGTTTCCAAGAACATTGATCTAATCGCATCTCAACAAAAAATCATTAACCAGCTTTATGATACTAACATCTCGATCAGTGAAACGATTCCTGAAATTCAGGCTGAATATAACCTGATGGTTGACCAGATGGTTCGTGAAAACATGCCAAGTAGCCAGGTAATTATCACGAAAAACCAGGTGTTTATTGCAGAACGTATTTTGCGTTCAATTAACTCAGTATTGGTCGGAACAGACAACTCCAATGTGTCTGCGAATGACTTTGGTGCAGATATTGATACCTTTGGTGTTTATCTGAATGCACAGCTCAATGGTAGCTCTGAGCTGGGCGTTGACCGTATCACCTCACCAGATCTACGTGAGTCTCTAGAAAGTATTAAGTCTGACTATGACGCTGTCTTGAAATCAGCGGCGGCAACGGTTCTACAAAACGCGAACCAGATTGTTCGTGTACGTCAGGCATCTTCACAAATCTTCTCTCAATCTGATGCCTTATTGACTTCATTGAATGACTTGTCGAAAAAAGCTGAGAGTGGCTGGGGTAATGTTATTGCAGGTATCGTGTTAATTGCCGCATTGGGCTTACTGGTGTTCTCTGCACTGCAATTACTTGCTCTACGTAGTAATACGGATAAAGAGCGTGTAACGCGTCTGCAAGATGAATATGACCGTAACCAAAACGCGATTTTACGTTTACTGGATGAAATCGCCGATTTGGCGGACGGTGACTTGCGTTCTTATGCAACGGTATCGGAAGACTTCACAGGCGCAATTGCGGATTCGATTAACTTCGCGATTGACCATTTGCGTGACCTTGTATCCCGAATCACGGATACTTCACAGGAGGTTGCACGCTATACCCAGAAGACCCAGGATATTACTAACCAGTTGGCAGAAGCATCTGAACATCAGGCGCAAGAAATTGCAGGTGCGTCAGCGGCGATGAATGAAATGGCATTGTCCATTGATCAGGTATCTGCAAACGCATCTGAGTCTGCTGAGGTGGCACAGCGTTCTGTACAAATTGCATCAAATGGTGCGGAAGTTGTAAACCGTTCGATTGAGGGGATGGACCACATTCGTGAGCAGATTCAGGAAACATCAAAACGTATTAAACGTTTGGGTGAGTCTTCTCAGGAAATTGGTAACATCGTTTCTCTGATCAACGATATTGCCGACCAGACGAACATTCTGGCTTTAAATGCTGCAATTCAGGCATCTATGGCTGGTGAAGCGGGCCGTGGTTTCGCGGTTGTAGCCGATGAGGTACAGCGTCTAGCGGAACGTTCAGCGTCAGCAACCAAACAGATTGAAGGGCTGGTAAAAACCATTCAAACCGATACCAACGAAGCCGTTATTTCAATGGAACAAACGACTTCCGAGGTTGTGCGTGGTGCCAGTCTGGCAAAGGATGCGGGTATTGCACTGGATGAGATTCAAACGGTATCAGGTGACCTGGCAAAACTGATTGCGAGCATTTCTGATGCAGCGAAACTTCAGTCTGCATCAGCAAGTCATATTGCAACCACGATGAATGTTGTACAGGAAATTACCTCACAAACCACCACAGCAACGTTTGATACAGCACGTTCGGTTTCTGAACTGGCGAACATGGCTGAATCATTACGTGAATCAGTAACTGACTTTAAGTTACCTGACTAAGCAGCATAGGAAAGACAGAGTGGGGCGCTGTCTTTCCTATTTAGAGATGTAGAATATCTCAACAAGGTGGTGGTGGAATGCAACGACATCTTGTGTGATAGATACACGTAATTTTTACCCACAACTGGTGGATAAAAACGAAAGAAGCAGCTATGAAACAAATATTAAAAACGTTAGTTGAAACGATGACGCTTCCTGAAGATAGCTATCTTGAACAAGATGCCGAGATTCTTGAGATTTTTATTGAAGAATTGGATGAAATCTTTGCTGAATTAGAACCTTTGTTGGTTAAATGGATGGAACAACCTCATCAACAGGATGTACTTACAGATGTGCGCCGCCACTTCCATACCCTCAAGGGTTCAGGGAGAATGGTGGGTGCGAAATCCTCTGGTGAGTTGGCCTGGACGGTTGAAGACACTTTAAACCGTGTTATTTCAGGAACGGTTTGCCTGAACACGGAAATTCAACGCTATGTTCAGGCGGTTTTCAATATTTACCGTTTTAGGCTTGTACATGATTTTAAAGTGGTTCAAAAACATTTGATTGATCTAAAACCACTGGTTTTATTGGGGCAACAATTACAACAACAGCAAAGCCCAGAGCCTGCACTTTATGAGCTATTAAACCTTGCAAATACTTTAACACATGATGATGTTCAGACGGGTCTTGAGCTGATTGATGGTGTTGAGGATGCCATTGATAACACAATTGCGGTTGATCAGGTGCAACAGGATATTGAGCCTGTCTTGGCGACTATTGAAACTGAGCAGGATGAAGTGCTTGCCAAGGAAACCTTGGCCATCTTCCTGGAGGAGTCAGAAGATCATCTTAGGGCCATTGATCAGTTCCTGTTGAACGAACGTCCAAATAATGATCACTACAATACCTTGATCAGGGCTTTACATACCCTTCGTGGTAGTTCCTCAATGGCGCATGTGGATCAGGTATTTGAAGCAAGTGCTAAAGTTGAAAACCTGTTTAAGACCTTGTTGCAGGATGAACTGGATTCCAGTTCTGATGAAACCGCATTGCTCACCCATTACGCCCAGTTTGTCCGCGATTACCTGCATACCTTAAGGCAGCAGGGCGCGAAACAGAAACTGGATGAGATTTATGACACATTCAATGTGGCATGGGATAGCTATGACTTCCAGCTAGAAGAAAAACATGGTGAGGCAATACGACCACAGGGGCTGGTTTCTGAATTACTAGAATTAAATATTAATGATTTACTGGATGTGGAATTTGATTTTGAAAAACGTGCCCGAAATGAATTCCCTCAATATATCCAGCTATTAAGTCATCAGGCGGAAATCCTGTTACAGCATACGCATCATCATGCCACGATTGGGATGTATCAATATACCAGCCTATTGCGTTCAAGCTATCAGGACCTGATTTTTAAACCGAGTCTGTTGAATCTTGATTATGCGTTTGAGCTGTATCATCAGGTGCATCAACAGTTTATTCAGTTGTTCGATACCTTGGCTGCTGGACAGCGTGTCACCTTAACCAAGGCACATGAACGTGTCCTGAATGAATTAAGTTTATTTACCCAGCAGAATATTGACTTCTTGGAACAAACATCCACAGATGTTATGGATACTGTACCTGAAACAGTCCAAGATTCTGCGTCTGTTCTTGATATTACAGACTTGTCAGCACAGTTTGCGCTGGACAAGCAACAGTTACAGTCAGATGAGGCAAATAGTGACTTCGATCCTGACTTATTGGACATCTTCCTTGAAGAGGCAGATGAGTTACTGGTGGGGATTGATACGGATCTCAATACATGGGCTGCTGACCATAAAAATGTAGGTGCGCTGAAAAACCTGATGCGTTATTTGCACACTCTAAAAGGTGGTTCAAATATGATTCAGGCACGTCATATTGGTCTGATTGCGCATGAGCTGGAAACAATTTATGAGAAGCTGATTAACCAGCAGATACAGGCAACACCACAGCTTATCACCGTGATTCGCTCAGTTCAGGATGATATTGCAGATCGTATTCAAACGATTCGTGACCAGCAGGTTGATTACCCATCTACTTATGCCTTGCAGGTTCTGGCAAACCTTGGTCAGATGGCTGGTACAGTGGAAGCCACACCTGTGGTGGTTGAACAGCTTGCAGAGATGAGTGACGATATTGATTCAGTGGGTGTGGAAGAAGAAACTACGGTTTCTCAACTTCCTGTTCATACAGAATCCCCACATAGCGCAGTTGATGTTACGGCATTGGCAGCCCAGCTTGGACTGGATAAGCAGCAATTGCAGTCAGCCGAATCAAACAGTGACTTTGATCCTGACCTGTTGGATATCTTCCTTGAAGAGGCAGATGAGTTGCTGGTGGGAATTGATGCTGACCTCAGTACTTGGGCAGCAGACTATCAGAATGTGGGTGCCCTGAAAAACCTGATGCGTTATTTGCACACCCTAAAAGGTGGTTCAAATATGATTCAGGCGCGTCATATCGGCCTGATTGCACATGAGCTGGAAACAATTTACGAGAAGTTGATTAACCAGCAGATTCAGGTAACACCACAGCTGATTGCCTTGATTCGTCTGGTACAGGATGATATTGCGGATCGTATTCAAACCATTCGCGACCAGCAAATCGATTATCCATCAACGCATGTGGTACAGCTACTTCAACAAGCGGATCACTCGGCTGATCTGGTTGTAAGCGAGCCTGCAACTGAAATCACCGCATCTTCTGAACAGGATGAAAGCATTGAACTAGAGCTATTGCGGCCTATTGAAGAAGCAGAAATTATTGAACCATCAAGTGTTACAGCAGATGAATTGAGTAGCATTGATACAGAAGAACAGTTTGAAGATACCTCATCTCTTCAAACTGTGGAAAATGCTGGTCAGTCTCTTGAAGAAGATGTTCGTTCACTGGTGGAACAGACATTCCTTGAGGAAGCTGAAGAGTTGCTTGAACAGGCTCAGGGTTTATTGAAACAGTGGTTTGAACAGCGCGGTAACCGTAGTTTGCTGTTGCAGCTCCAGCGTAATGCCCACAGTTTGAAGGGTGGCGCACGCATGGCGGAAATGGATGCGATAGCAATCATTGCCTACCATCTGGAAAATGCCTTTGAACAGTTTGGTGTGCATCATTTCAGCTCAAATGTTTATGATAATCTGCTCAATACTGCGCTCGCATGGCTCAATGATGCGATCTTTAAACGTCAATATGCCAACTTTGACGGTTTAAAACAAAGTCTGGAGAAGATGGAGTTTGTGGATATTGCGGCGCAGCTTCCTCAAAAATTCTCTGCAACAGACATCTTCACGCCTGAATATACGATGGAGTTTATTCAGGGTGATGGTACTGAACCACCATCGATGTTGGGTGAGTGGGAAACCACAGAGCGCATTGAACAGAACAATGAAATGATTCGTGTTTCTGCTGACGTCATCGAGAAGATGATTGACTTGTCAGGGGAAAATGCGATCAACCGTTCACGTATCGAAATGGACCTGGGCCAGCTGGGTGGTACGTTGACGGAAATGGAACTTGCAATCAAGCGTCTGGCGGATCAGTTACGCCGAATGGAAGGTGAGCTGGAAAGTCAGATCATTGCACGACATGGCGGAGAAAATTCCCGTTATGCCGATTTTGACCCATTGGAGATGGACCAGTACTCATCGTTGAACCAGTTGTCAAAATCGCTCGCGGAATCCGCTTCGGATTTGGTTGACTTTAAGACTACGCTTTCTGAGAAGATTCGTGATACTGAAGGCTTGTTGTTACAACAGTCGCGTATTCAGGCAGAAATTCAGGAAAGCCTGATGCGTACCCGTCTGGTACCATTCTCACGCTTACTGCCTCGTCTACAACGTATTGTTCGCCAAACGGCTTCCACCCTGAACCGTCCAACTGAATTGGTGGTCAACAATACCGAAGGTGAATTGGATCGTAGTATTCTTGAAAGGCTGGTTGCACCATTTGAACACATGCTGCGTAACGCGATTGACCACGGTATTGAAGACCGTGAGCAGCGTTTACAGGCTAAAAAACCAGAAACAGGGCATATTGTTCTGGACATTGGCCGTCAGGGTACCGATATCGTGGTCACATTCAGTGATGATGGTAAAGGGATTGATGTTAACCGCATCAGGGACAAAGCGATCAAGACAGGTTTGATGACCACGGATCAAAAACTTGATCAGGAAGAGGTTTTACAGTTTATCTTCCATCCTGGTTTCAGTACTGCCGCACAGGTGACCCAAATTTCTGGCCGTGGTGTTGGTCTGGACGTTGTACAGAGTGATATCAAGGCTCTGGGTGGTCATGTGAGTGTCAGCTCTGTTCTGGGTAAGGGAACTACCTTTACCATCCGCGTACCAACAACTGTGGCGGTAAGTGATGCCTTGATGGTAAAAGCGGGTGATCAGCAATTTGCATTCCCACTTGCACAGATTGACCGTATTGTGCGTATCTCGCCAATGGCGTTGGAGCAATACTTTGACAGTCAGGAAGACTACTTCAAGATTGATCAGGAACGCTATCGCCTGCGTTACCTGTCCGAGTTTGTTGCGGGGCAACCAATCCCACGTTTGAATGGTGTGGTTCACTCTTTACCTGTGTTGCTGATTAAGGGTGCTCAAGGGCAGACCACTGCATTACTGGTCGACCAGTTGATTGGTTCGCGTGGCCAGATTGTGGTAAAACCGATTGGTCAGCAATTCTCAAGTATTGGTGTGATTGCGGGTGCTACCATCCTCGGTGATGGTCAGGTATGTTTAATTCTGGATGGTCAGAATATTGCTCGTCAGGCACAGTCAACAGCGCGTAGCAAGCAAGCGGATGAGACCTATACCAAACAACGTTATGATGAGCGCCGCCTGATCATGATTGTGGATGACTCAGTGACAGTACGTAAAGTAACAACCCGTCTGTTAGAGCGTCAGGGCTATGATGTGGTGACGGCCAAAGATGGTGTCGATGCAATTGAGCAGCTTGAAACGATCAAGCCAGACTTGATGCTGCTTGATATTGAGATGCCGCGAATGGATGGTTTCGAAGTGACCAACCTTGTCCGACACCATGAAATACATCGTGATTTACCAATCATCATGATTACATCACGTACAGGCGAGAAGCACCGTGAACGTGCGTTGTCACTGGGTGTAAATCAATATATGGGTAAACCGTTCCAGGAAGAAACGCTTCTGGAAAATATTGAAAGCTTAATTGCAGTGCGCTAAGGGGTAATGAACAATGGTTAAAAAAGGCGCAAACTCAGCATTGGGGAAGATTGACCAGCAAGAGTTGCAACACTTAATTACGGTATCAACTGGGTTTATTGATGCTTACATTATTCAGTGCTATCAAAAGGTTCCCATGCTATTGCCACAAAATATCGTATTGTCGGCAATGGATACCCAAACCAGTGTTGATCACATTGAATGGCATGATCTAAAGCTTCCCGTTTATGCGGTGAATGACCCAAACGAGAAGCAGG
>JAXMGF010000018.1:0-36302 GCA_046347365.1 Acinetobacter sp.
TCATTGTTGATATGGGATCGAGCTGAACCTTCGATCTGTTCTATTGCTGTTACATCACGTACAACGTGTTAATAAAAATATCGGTAGGTGAGCAAGAACTGCTTATAGATATTGCCACTGTCTTGTCCTCCCTTAGATTGTTCAAGGCTTAAACTTAAACGATCATAACCTAGCACTGGGCCATGTACGCCTATACGCCCTGTATAACCCAGCCCTGTAGTGTTGGATAACGTCACACCCAATTCACCAAAACTACGCCAACGCCGCTCATAAACTTCAGGGTTGTAGTCACCAAAATCCCAGTATGCTCCGATTTGGTTATAGTTCTGCGGCACAAAGAAACGTGCTGTCGCAGGTTGACCCATCGGAACGAGCTGGGCAAGTGTGCTATCGAGTGGTTGATTATTTGCACTAAATTGAGCACTGGTAGCGGTGATCTTGAAAGTCTGCTCATGCGGTGCAGTAAAAAAATGATGTCCAAGATCGACATTGATCACCTGCCCACTGCCGAGTGCTTGCCCCGTTTGTCCTTTGAAATTCATCGCGCTGGCTTGCATACTGAGATAGTCGCGACCTGTAATGGACCAATTAAAATCTGCTGCCAATGAATCTTTCATGCCTCCAACCATCAGTGCGCTAGATTCAGACGCATCCGCGTTGTAATCGGCTTGCCAATGCAGTGTTACCCCACTTTCGATTCGGTAACTTTGCCCCAGCATCGCACTGGGATACCCCTGCAATGCATCGTGATAAGCCGAGCCAAGTGTCCATGTTCCTCGCTCACTGATCTGTGACAGTGTGGCGTGATAGGCCTTGAGCGTTGGAGGCTCGCTGAGCTGTGAGAGATTATGACTTTGCTGTGTCCAGTCATCTGCACTCAACTGCAATCGCCAAAACTCGCTGATAAAACCAGACCAACTTGCTGAACTGCCGCTGCGTGATAAGATGCCTTGCTGCATCGATTGACCCTGTAGATCAACCCAATGTCCTCGACGACTCATCAGGTATTGGAAGCGCTTTGCCTGTTCGTCATCATCAGGGTATTGCTCAAGGCTATCGAACGCCATCTGCTCACCCAAACGTGGTAAATCTGACTGGGTAGCCGCTTCAATTCGGTCGTAGCGTGGCAGTTGGTCAGGATGTTGTTCCAACAAATCGCGCATTTTGACACGATCTTCATCGTCTAATGCCAAGGTTTGTGCGACCCAATAAGGCGGTTGATCGTGGTAAGCGGTATTAACCCAAACACGCGCACGATCAGTGCTTTCGTGAGACATCAGCCAACTGAGTGTGAGATCGCGTAATACGGAATCTTGTTGACTATGAGGTTGTTGTAGGCGTTGTTTGAGCATGTCCAGCGCAGTATCAGGCGCAGCCACAGCGAGACGTTGGGCAAATAACGCTTGGCGCAATTGCGTCAAACGCTCTGACTGTGCGCCTTTGAGTATGGTCGATTTTCCACCTGAAAATTTCGTATCGCTAAATGTTTCATTCGCAAAAACACGATTGCGTAATCGACGGGCAGTTCCGATATCACCTTGACTGTCATAATTGTCTGCCAATGCCAACAGGGCAAGCTGATCATTTGGATTGAAACGGCTATAGGCTTGCTGGAAGGGTAATGCGCGTTCAGGTTTCTCTAAACTACTCCAGCCATTCGCCCATAGACTCCACAATTGAGGGCTCGCAATTGCGCGACTGTGCATCATGACCAGCTCTTTGGTGAGTGCTTGTTGATCCCCTTGATCAATCAGCACCGCAACCAATCCCTGTAAGAAACGCACATCATTTGGAGCAAGCTGCATGCCATGCTCATAATCTGCGCGAGCCAGCGCAAATGCCTTACGCTGCCAATACAACTGTGCTCGCCGTATCATAAACTCAGGATTTTGCTCTAATCGTTGTTGCTGTGCTGGGGTTAAACTTTCCAGTAATTGCATTGCAGCATCAAGCTGATGCTCACGCTCATAAAGATACAACGCCGTGACCAACGCGTTATCTTGTCCAAATTTATGAAATAACAACGCACTAAGGCGTGCCGCGGTGAGTCCATCTTGATTTTGAAGCAAGGTGACATAATTCTGAAGATCTCCAGCCTCCACTTTGTCACTGGTTGCCAACACCTGATAGGCATGCAGGGCATCAGCGTCATGATGAAGCAAACGTGAAATCTCAGCATAAACACGCCAATACCCCGAATCCTGCACCGACATCTGCGGTTCAACGCGATGCAAGACATCCCACGCCTCATCAAACTTCGCGCAAATGACAAAGCCGCTAAACGCAACACCCAACTCTGTTGTGGCGGATGATGGGCAATGAGCTGGGTCAATAGTGCAATGGCGCGCTCATCACGCCAGCACGTTCAGCTGACGTGATTCGGCATCCGGTAAATAGACATCAGGATTGCGCCCGGCCAGTATCGAAATGTTAAACCCCTCAATGGGGTGACCTAAACGCTCATAGGTTTGAATAATCTGATCAACCAGTGCATGCTGAAATCCTTGGCGACGTAATAATTGTTGGTAAACAAGCAAGGCATTGTCATCGAGCAGCCCAACAGACAATCGTCCGACGGCATCCCATGCAACTTTGTCACCTGTTTTTTGAGCATAACTTAACCACGCATTCAACGCGTCACTGGGTTGATAACCCACTCTGCAACTTGTGCGAAGCGTTTCAACCAATCAGGGTTATTCGGTTGACTCCGCACCGCTTTACGCGCGACAAAATACACCGCAGCCAAATTACCGCGAATGAATAGCCTGATAACCCAAGAGATAGCTGGCCATTATTAAACGCGACACTGGGTTCATCTGCAAGAAGTTCAAATTCGGAAGATTCAGCTTGGGCAGCTCCAGCAAAACAGGCATAAAGAGCCAAAAGCGCATAGAACCATCTCTGCGTATTATGGAGCCCTCTGAATAGAAGTAATACGCTGTTGCAAGACTTGAGACATATATTTTTCGGCAAGATCTGGTCGATTGGAAGCAGAAGTGCCAACACACCGAGATACATCAGTGTTTTCGGATTCTGACTGAGTAGAGCAAAGTATTTGCCCACTTTCACTGGCAAGCATCGCTTCATCCAGTCGATTGCCTGCTTGTAGTGCTTGCAGTCCAGTAACGATCAATGTTTGTTGTTGTGTGAATCGATGACAGGATGACATCTGGAAATAAGTTTGCGCGGCCCGTTCATATCGACCTGCACCGAGATTAAATCCTGCTATTCGCTCATACCATGGTAAATGCTGACAAGGTTGATTTTTAATCAACCTAACGTAGAAGCTCGCCAGCAGTTATTGCATCTCCAAGGGCAATGCCTCTTGCGCAAAGTGCTGAAGCTGTGTCTGATCCCAATGCCCACTCGCGACCTGACGTAATTGTCTCAGATACACGATTTTTGCTCGCTGGAAGGCAGCACTATTAGATTGAAGCTGCCACAATTGCATTTTGCGAATTTGCGGAGAAGTGTACGTGCTGCTTGCAGGTCGTCTGACTCTACATCAGAGGCTCTCAAGATCGGTGTCAGTGCATCCACAGCACGTTGCAAGTTCCCTTGCCACAACTCATGACGCGCCAAAACCAGATGTAAATGATAAGCGTCTGGTCGTGCCTGTGTCCATATACGCAAATAAGCAAGCCCCACCGCGTCACCAATCTTGGATTCAGCCATGCGCTGTGACAAATCCTGACCGTTAAAGGCGGTCAGAAGCACTAAGCCCACAGCTATCCCGAATCCAGCTGAAGCTGGATAGCTGGGTGCAAAATGCGGTAGTTCAGAAGGCGCAGTCGAGGCGAAGCGTTTGGCTTTCATGGCTACTCAATTGATAAACTAGGTTGCCATTATTTTTTGTGGCAGGAGTTAACGGTTGATTGTTCTGCGTGAGGTGACAAACCTTTTCACAAGCGCGTAAACAAAGCGTAAAGCGATAGCCCACAAGCGTAAATGTAAAACCTCGTCCCTGACGTTGAAACTGCGTCAAACTCCATTTGCTTCAAGCCAAATAAGGTTGGTTTGCACTACTACCAAAACACCGTCTGCATCGCCAGAACCCAGGTACGACGTATCGCGCTTTAGGTCCAGGCGCAATTCCTGCTACATCCCGACTTTTGAAATCAATGCCCTGACCAGCCTGTTGAGCGTACTGTGCAGATACTACCATTACCACGCAGACGATAACCTTGCGGTGTTTTTGCAACCACGTAATGATTAAAATCAAGCACTTTTTCGATATATTGCGATGGGTAGACTGTGTTAATCGGCTGGCTGAGTACCCAATCATAGATTTTATACAATGCATTTAATGACGCGGTCTTGGTTACGTTGTAGAGATGGTAATAAAGATCGATCGGTTTGGAACGATAAGGCGCCTCCGTCATCTGATAAGTTCAATCACTCGTTCAAAGCCATAAAACGGCCCAGTCCATAGATTGGTATAGATATTTTCATTTTGATGAGGCGCAAAGACTTGAAAATGATCTCCTTTAGGAATACCAAGCCCAGCAATTTGTGTCCAAGAATTATTAGAACGCGTAATGGTGGTGTCGCCACCATTCATGTTGAGCAGACCATCTTTGTAGGTATCTGCAAGCGCTTCAGGCGTGCTGACGCAGTTCCCAGACCAGAGCAAAATCTTCACACGCTTGTTCGGTGGAGCAAGACACGATTAATATAGTTTACTGAACCATTGATTTCACGTTGCAGGTTAAAAATATAACCTTTAATCGAAAGATGGTAGCCTTCAACCCGGTATCTGTAACTCATTTTCTGCCTCAGTTTGCGTTTGTGCCATATTCCAGTTAAACGGATGAGAATAGGTGTGGCTGGCGATTTCAACCCAAGGCAGTGCAAAGATCTCTCGTGCAATTGGCTCTAACTGAGGTGATTGCTTCGGATACAAACCATCTGGCGCAATTTCTCCTTCGATAACGAATGCCTGCGTCGGAATTTTGATAACGCGTTTCAGCCACATCATCCAGCAGCCTGCCCTGCGCTGGCGATAGCCAGAGGCATCAGCACGCGGCGACCGTCACCGTCAATATGTACCATCAGCATGCGTCGGCCCATATCGGTGGTGACATCAGGGACAGGCGCCAGGTCGATCTTAAGAGCATCTTTAAAAAAGTCAGGGGATGATTAATGTACCAACGATTCCGCACTTCCTTTATTCACCGTAGCGAAAGAAGCGATTAAATAAGGCGCAAGCGCAACGCCCTTGAGGGTGATCGCAGCAGGTAAAGCTCTCCATGACTTGCAGAGGTCATTTGCAACAGTGGATTACCCTGACCTTGCGAAGTAATCGGCGGTATATCATTTTGACGCACGTACAGGCACCTCAAAACCCGCCATCGGATCCCAGATGATGATTTACCAAATCATGTGGTACATCCTCTGTAGAGAATATCAATCCGAGCTGAGAATAACCTGAAGGGTCTGAGCCAAAACCAAAATTATCAAAAACAGCAATGGGAACACCCTGATGAGCCTGCTTGATCAACCATGCCACCACTACCAACTCACCGACATTATCATCATTGAGCCGCGTTACGATCCCCGCATAACGCCCTGTGAGTGGATAGTTGGGTAACGGCTCCAATGATCGGATGGTAAGCTGGCAACCATACCCAAAATATGCCAGCGGCATACCAAGCAAACGTTGAGCATCGACATATGCCAAATCTACTCGCTTCTTTTGGATTATAAATGACAATGACTTTACGCGGCATCACCTCAATATTCCCGACACCTGGCATATCCAATCTCATCAGTGACATAAGGAATAAAGCCTGTATCACGAATTCTGGCTGCGGTTGCGTGCTAAATCGCGTTGATTGAGCGCAACATAATCAATCACCAGAGCAGGCAAATGATATTGCGTTTGCACGGTATGCAGCCGTGTCACAAGCCAATTTCGATCAGCCTCATTGACGACGATGCTCTGCCTTGTTTGTACATCACCTTGATACAGTGATTCCGCAGCAATATCCATACATAATCATGCACTTGAGGTAAAATTTCAAAGCCACGATTAAAAATCAGTTTGGCATCAAGGCCAACAGTTTTTGATTTCTCGCCTGAAAATCCAGCCCGCTTCTGCCGCGCACGCGCCAGGTGTTTTGGCAACGAGTTGATATGAGTCCAGTATCTAAGAAAAAACCACGATAGCCCTTCGCCCACAGTGGCGCAATGACATGAGCGTCCGGCATAAAGAAATCTTAACCTGATGCCGATTGATCAATCACGTATGAACCCCAATTACCATTTTGGCCGATAGAGCCAATTTGCTGGAATTTGTGAAAAATAAGGCTTTTCTGAGCGAACTTCACCTACGCTGACATAAGCAAACAATTCACTGCTTGGGCGTCGATGGCCTGGATGCTGGGCCTTAATTGATCTGGATCAACAACAGCCACATCAAAAGCATGTAGCTCATGGCGTGGTGAATCGTCTGCGCTCAAATAGAGCAACCGCAGGCAAGCTTGCTGCATAACTGAAGCCTGTAACCATCAACAAGACGAGTATTGAAAAGAAGCGCATATGAATAAATGCCATTATATGCCATTACCATACCCATTATATGCCCATTATATGCATTATATGCCAGTATGTACATTATATGCCCATTATATGACACAGTCACAAGATCGACTTATGTTAATATCGATTCCGATAAACAGTTGTATTATCAGATCATTTACAGACTCTCTCAAAGATATGTTTATTGTTTTTAGGAAATAGCTTTTACATCAAAACACAGCGCATCGCCCACACCTCATAACATGAGCTATGGATTTAACTAAACCGCCCCTATCGCCAAAACAACTCACTTTATCGATATCAACTTAACAAGATTACACATTGTGCTCTGTATGATCAATCACTCACAGACACATTCTGTCTAATTCTGTCTAATTCTGTCTAATTCTGTCGTTGTCTAATTTGTGAGTTAAAACAATGACATCAAGTGTAGCCATGTAAAAAGATATGTAACATCTATCTTGGAATTTCAGATATGAAATTAAGTGGTTCAAGTTTATTTAATCGTGTAGAAATTATGAGTCTAATGAGTAGACAATTGTATTTTCTCAAGTTTCCCAAGCAATTAGAAGTCCAATACAGCTCCCAGTACAAAAAAGAAGCTGCACGCGAATTTCAAATTCGAGGTTTGATTATATTTCTTTTGTATCTGTATCTATCCATTAGGATTTATAAAATTATACCTGTAACTGATGTGAAACGTTGGTTCATGTTATATAGCTGGGTTGGCATCATTATAATCGGCGCATGGATACTCTCTTTAATCAAACAAATTCATCATTGGTTTGGTTATACACAGGGATTGGCTCGTCGCTAGCGATAGGTATCTCATTCGCCATGACAGGAATCCTAGGTGATGGTGGCAGCGTGCTTTATCATGCCGCCATGATGTATGCTGTTGTAATTATTTACGGTTTTGTTGGGATGCGATTTTACCATACGCCGGGTTGGTCAGGGCTAGTGGGTTTGACCATTACATCATTTAATGGCCATATCGACTGGACAATTTTACAACGTACCTATACCTTTAGTAGTCTTCTTGGCATGTGTTTGGCGTATGCTACCGATCTTCAACATCGTGATAACTATCTTCAAGGCAGTTTAATTGAATTAACCCAACTTGAGTTGATTAATCACTCAAAACAATTTGAAAAGTTATCACAACGAGATGCACTGACGAGTCTGCCAATCGCCGTTATTTGAAGAATACGATGGCAAAAGATGAAGCGCGCTATTCGATACCAAACACCATTGACAGTGATATTAGTGATATTGATTACTTTAAAAAATATAACGATACCCTTGGGCACCAAGCAGGTGATCGTTGCATCAAAATAGTTGCGGATTGTATTGCTCAAAGCGCTGTACGAAGTAGTGACTTGGCAGCCAGATACGGTGGCGAAGCGTTTCTTTTACTACTTGCAGCAAATCACGAAGATGCCACGCCAAAACAGGCAGAGCGCTTAATTCAATTAGTTCGAGAATTAAATCCCTCACCAGCAAGCCTCGTAGCGCAACACATTACAATTAGTATGGGAGTTGCATCAACAACTCCTAAAAATACATGAACAATACGATGATTTCATAAAGACGGAACGAGGCATTGCTTATGAAGCAAAAACTCGGAGATGTAATTGCTATGTCATTGCAACCCAATGGTGGTCTTTCCAACGGCTTGGAAACTCGAAGCTCTTATAAACACCCTTAATCCGATTAACGAACAACTTCTTTGATGCGTTGGTGAAGTCTTGGGCCTCCATTGCCTTTATAATAACCTGCCTTTTCTCGTCAGGCGTGCTCTATCTGTTTTCAAGCTACCAAGACAAGCGGCTTAATTAGTCGAGCAAGTAGTGCGCCGACATAGTCCGCACCACACCTAAGGCGGGCTTTCACGGCGCAATGTTGAAATGTCAATTTGCATGGTAAGCTAAGACGTCGTCAACCATCGTTGAACGGCGATATGCTCGCAGCATTGGCGCCCCGTACCAGGTCTCATATGCTATGGTGGCGATAAGTTTGCAGTTCATGGTTATTCACTCGTTGCTGGAATGGAACTGGCGGAACATGGCATTGCCCGTGATAACGATCTGCCCAGATGCCGTGCAACCGATGTTGGATCAGCAAAAAGACAAGGAACAAGCCGCATTAACCTTCTCTGGCGCACGTGCATTAATCGTTCAAGAAGTCGTGGATGCGATACTCGACAATGCGCTCAAGAACAAACCGCTCGAAATCATATTTTTGAGCGATGCGTGGCGGATTGTAAAGGCGGCAGTGCTTTCAACATTGCCGCGCGTCAGTGGGGATGCAGCGTCAACAAAAAATAAAATCATGTATAAATTGTTGCCTTAATTTTAGCGAAGTGATTGAGCATCTCTTTTGCTAGAGGTGCTCATAAACGTTAGGGCCGACACAAGCGGACTTCAAGCCGCTTACGACATGCTTGTTTGTCGATATCCACTGATATAATAGCGCTCGCCATACCCGATGAACTCATAATAGATGCGCAATTTCCCGCCGCCCCATCCAGATGAGCTTCTGTATGGTGCCATTGCTCGGGCAGGGATATCTCGGCATCACAAGCCCAAAACAGTTATTAGATGAACTCCTTTAACAACCGGTCATTAGAAGCATGATTTACGAGTCCTTATCTCACACATTGCCGACCAACTAAGAAATACAAAACAATATTCTGTTGACTGTCTCATTAATCGACATACTTTATTCCCCCTGTACGCTCCCTTTGTTCAGCAAGAGATACGAGATAAAGCCATTGACTTATGAAGGAAAGCTGGTGGTGCTGTGCACATGATGTTGAGGTTCAGCATCTAGAATCAAAGCCATACATCACTTCCAAGCTTGCACTCAATGTATTGAAGCCCAAATCGAACGATATGGTGAAGCTTTTTGGAAACGGGACTGGTTTATACCCAATTTACCTTTTTGTATGGAACATGGGTCACTGTTCATTTATAAAGAGAAACCCACAGATTCCAGACATCATTTCTTACCACTCATTGAATCCAATTTGTCCTTAGAGAAAGTCAGCTCAATCTTCTCAGGACTCCAACATACTGTCAGCAGCACAACAATTACTCCAGCGTCCACCTCTACCTTCGATATCCTTTGACCAATGGTCTCATTTTTACCGTGAGCTGGCCCATGACTTTTAAGCTGCCCACGGGGAACACGATAAACATGCAGAAATTCAAAGATTGTTCCTACAGCACTGGGGTAAAGAAGGCGTATCTCCAATCTAAACAGCTCTGTGTCGTGAAAATGAAGAGAACTCTTGGTTAAAGAGTATTTTCCGTAAACATCGAAGAGTTTCGTTTTTTCGAGCATCTGCTTGTTTGGCAGACATTTCTTTACTCAAGAAAAGTTAGAAGATATTTTTCAATATATCAAATTCAACCTATTTCTGTAGTCAAAATTAAATCATCAGAAAATGATTTAGATACGTCCAAACAGGCAGAATATCGAAACTTATGGCAAGAGCTCGTTAGAAAATATGGGATCCAATCAAGCCGTTCTCAGAAAAATGGTGGCGCTATCTATATCTGGTTATATCGCCATGATAATCCATGGCTTATTCAGTTTAACTCCAAGCACCAGATGGTTCATCCAACGCCTCCGCCACGAGTGAATTGGCATCAACGCGATCTCAAATATGTGAGAAAACTCATATATATTAATCAAAAATCTAAAGACAATCTTCACACACCTAGGCAGTCGACAAACTGGTATCTAATGCAATTACCCGAACATGCGACCATCAGCCACAATCTGTACAGGCTTCCAATGGTAAGCAAGTTTCTAATTAGATATGCTGAAAACGTTACCGAATATCAACTCCGAAGAATCTGCTCAGCAGTTGAAATACTATTTACTAATCATCAAGAGCTTCATCTATGGCGCATTTTCCGCTTAGCTGGACTCAGTAAAGAAAGATTAACTTCGGAAGCTGCAAAAATTTTAAAACTATCTGGGTTCTTTTATACTGATGACAGCAAAAATTAATCATTTTGATAAAAATGCAACGATTATTCATATAGGCGGCCTATTTAAAGGTTCTCAAGCCAAAATATGGAGTATTAACGTTCAATGCTCTCCCAAACAGGAGAAGAAATTTACTAACTTTAGTAATGCAGCCATGCTGATTCGAGGTAAAAAGCTTAATTGTAATGAAAGACAATTGTCACACTCAAACATGGTCATTACATTGTCTGAGCAAGATCAACTTATCTCATCGTTTTTAAAAGAGTTCAACGCATTATCTACAGATCAAAATCTTCAATATTTTGAAGGGATACAAACCAGCTTTATATTAAAAAGACCCAATCAGGCCACTATACATATTCCACAATTTGAACTGGCCAGAACACTGTTCTTGATCAACTCTTACTTCTGTCGAGCTAGCCTTAGCACCACAACCGTCCAGCATGAGTTTGAGATCATTACAAATGATGAAGGGGTTGAGATTGTCTTTTTAGAAAACAATACAATGCCTCTCAAGTTAGTTAGACAAAAAGGAACTCAGAATTTACTGGCTTGGTTACTACTTGATCCAAATGCAAAACAGTCATTTGAAAGTATTTGTCGTTACTTTAATGCTCAATCGAAAGAAAAAGATGGTTGGAAGAAATGGATCTTCCGTTTTGATCCTCCTTCAATGAATAGGTGGAGTCTACATTGTCGAGGACGATATAATTCCACAAAAGATGCTTTTTTAGTCGAAGAAATAATTGGCGTTGAGATTGATACTGATATTCCTACAGATATTACCTTCAACCACCCATCTTTCATTCAAACAAAGAAAGAAGGTGAACAATCTGGACAAGGTTACAAACCAGAATATAGCGAAACTTTAGATCCAGAAATTGAAGATGACACGACAGCCTCAAACCAGCATGGTATTCAAATACTGAGTGGCAATGAATCTTGGGTAAGTTTTATTAAGCCTTTAGACATTAAAAAGAAAGGTACAGTACGGATAACAGGCAAAAAAGCTGATGAAGATAATAATGAAAATGAACTGGATTCAGGACATTTAGTCAGTACTGATGAGGCTCATAGCGCGGGCGATTTACCTGCCGCTGATGTAGGAGGTAAGAAGGACTATACGAATTATGACCAAAAATATGCGAATCGATATAATGATTTCAACTCAATGATTGGAATACTTCAGTCAACCCATCAATGTCAATTGTACGAATCCATCACGCATGAACTGATGAAAATAGGGCGATCACAATGCCATGCGATAAGAGTAGAGACAAATTGCGAACTATTAGTTTGTACACCTTTCCTATCAAGGTCATGACTTTTTACGATCGAGTTGGATACTATCAGATGCCGGATCAGAAGTATTTTCAACCAAACTCGTATACTTAACTCTTGATGACTGGAAAATTTACCTAGACGACATTAAAAAGCATCTTTACCGTAAAAAAATCGTTGTCATGGCCAAACGTTATTTTTGATGAGGTGTTTGGTTCTAACGCGCATACTCATTGTACATCCTCGGCGTCATCAAAGGCAATATAATCTGATTGATTCATAGTTGAGCTAACCGAATTATTAATAAGCTCAATCGATTGTTCTAATCTACAATCAATGATCAATATTGCTGTGTTATTTAGTATGGAAAGTCGATTTGAATAAGCGTAATCTACTAATAAGGTAGTCTAATTATGAATATTCAAAGCCGCCAAACCCAGTTAACAACTATTTTGTAGTTTTTCTATTTGGGTCTAAAACGATGACCAGTTCTAGTTAACATCTATTTTGTGATTATTAAGATTTTTACCCAACTAACCTATTGATTTTACATTCACTTCAGTTAACAACTATTTTGTCTGACCACAGGTTATGTAGTTTGACAATCAGGTCGTAAACTAGACATTAATGTTCTAAACTTAAACAATATATTTGTAAACCAAAAGGTTGAATAAATGGGACGACTAAACAAAGGGGTACACTTGAGCAAGTGAAAGCAAGCTCAAGAACAAGAACAGGTACGGAACTGAAGAAGTGTAACGAAGTTCTAGCTGAACTAGGCTTACCAAAAGAAAGTACAGTAAAAGGTTATATTTATCCATCTACCTGAAAAAGATGAATTTGTAGCTACAATTAATGACAATAATATTTCTTTTTCAGTTGCTTATGCTCGGACACCTGAATTAGCGATGATATATGATGAACCACAAAAAGCGATTTCAGACGCTAAAAAAGATTTCAAAACATAAGCTATTGGTTTGTGTTTTATTTGAAACTTCAAACCAATACATGATTAATGATATTTGGGCTTCTAATTATTAGTTTGAGTTTAAGTCTATTATGTCAAAAATTGCATATAGTTCTAAACTTATGTTTGATTGAGTTTAGAACTATAATGTAAATCTATTCAATTGTTTTTGTTATAAGTTATTGATTTTTCAGCTTTATGAGTTTAAAACTTTATTGTGTAAACACGGTTAGCCTCCTTTTTTGTTACCATTGATGATCAGATTTAAGCCACATATCGACTGCTTTTATGGTTTTCAAAGAATAATTGAATTTAAAATAACAGCCCCTAAAATTGAAATTAGAATCAATTTCCAATCTTAAAGAAAAACAATGAAACTAATAAGATGGTAACATCGTTCCCATCTGCACTTTACCTGCTGAATGTTAAAGCGTTCTTGTAAATATAGAACCAACATGGGTTGGTGCTATTTAACAGGTGAATGGCAACATGATCGAAAAAAAGCGATAAAAATAAAGAAGCATGGACGACTTTCAGTAAGTTTATTTCGATACGGTTTGGACTATGTTCAAATGGCTATTCTACGTTTGATTGGTTTTGGAAAAAAAGAAGAATTTAAGAAAGTGCTCGCAATTTTAAGGAAGAAAAAGCCTGATAGGACAAGGGCCCTATGAAATTTGTCGTGTACAGAGAGGCAAAATAGTAAAATGGAATGTTGATCAAGAAAAATAAGATGCCAAACTTGATGTCAGTGATGTAGTGAATCAACAACGACAATCCTGCCGTTCCACCTGTCATAATGCCTGCCTGCTGCAACAGGGTCATGGCAAACGATAAAATAAATGTTCCAATCAACATCGCCAGAGCGTCCTCCACTCTTGAGTGTTGGTCTACCACAGGCACGGCTGGGCTTAGCAAAGATACATGTTGATCAGTACTCATAACGGTATAACTCAAGAAAGAAGACAACAGCAGGGAGAGCATCCTGAATATGGATGCGGATTGATATATTTGATCATTTTTATAGTTTTTACGCAATTTATTATTATATTTTTATCATAAATGCAATTTATAATTAAAATAACACATTAAAATACAAAAAGTTTGCGCTGTGATAACGTTATCTTGACTGGCATTATAAGGGTAGCAAAGTATTTATTATTTAATCGCAATGCCATTTTCCTTTAATTTTTCTAAAACAATAGATGTATTTAAATTACTGACTCCAAAGTTACTGGATGACAAAGTACCAATTAATTTCACCATTTCATCCAAACTCTTGACCGCAACTTTGAGTACAAAATCATAACTGCCTGTGAGTTTATGAATATCTTTAACTGCGGGCTCATGCAAAAGAAACTCAACAAAACGATCATGGGTTGCATCATTATAATTCTGCAATTTCACCTCAATAATCCCCATAATCGGCGTTGGGTCAGCATCCAGGGCAATCTGCGCATAATAGCCTGTGATAATTTTCTTCTGTTCGAGGTTAATCCGACGGCGTGAACACTGGGAAGTAGACAAGCCCACCAACTCAGCGAGTTCCTGATTGGCCAAACGTCCATTAAGCTGGAGGTGATGAATAATTTTGCGGTCAAAATTATCTATTTCTTCAGTCATAACACCCTCTATTACTATTCTAGTCCGCAAATACAATAAGGCATTTACTCGTGAACAAAAGTTTACGTTTTTAGCACAGCCGCCACAAGCCTAGGCAAGCAACTCGGATGACTGTATCCGCTGAACCCCCTGCCCAGACATTTCCTGCCAGGCCTTTTGCAGTGAGCCATTCAAGTCAATCGCCTTACAGGCATCCTCAACCACATAGGTTTTAAATCCAAAATGTACAGCATCCAAAGCCGTCCATGCCACACAGTAGTCCGTGGCAATTCCAACAATATAAACGGTATCCACCTGATGTTCCTTTAAATAGCCATTGAGACCTGTGGGGGTCTTGCGATCAGCCTCCATAAAGGCGGAATAGCTATCAATATCTGAATGAAAGCCCTTACGGATAATCAACTGCGCGGCTGGAATATTGAGGCTGGGATGAAATTCAGCATCATGGCTGCCCTGCACACAGTGTTTTGGCCATAGCACCTGCGTACCATAAGCCAGTTCAACCGTTTCAAAGGGCACTTTATCCTTATGGTTTTCCGCAAAGGAAATATGCTGTTCAGGATGCCAGTCCTGTGTCAGCACAACCGTATCGAACTGCTGTGCCAACTGATTAATCAATGGAATAATCTGGTCCGCATCGGCGACCGCCAGATTACCGCCAGGCGTAAAGCCATTTTGGACATCGACCACGATCAATGCGCTATGTCTGGAATGTTTCTGCATTTTATAATTCAACCTTAAGCTGCTGTTTTTACCTTACCCTGCTGCTGACTTTACCGCCACTGTTCTCTGAATTTTTATCGAGATGAATTAAAGTTTTCCACAGTTTGACTAAAGCATATTGTTCTTATGCGCTCGATCAGTCATAATTTGCATAATTGTCATTCAACCAAGCTCATTGCTGAATGACCAATCAAAATACTGCAACCATCCATTATTTCGTTTTTTATTCACTTCAAATTCGGATGGGAAAATAGGATATTTTTTTAAAATGACTCAGCTAGCACAGAATATTCAAGGCTCAATTGTCGCAATCGTTACCCCTATGTTTGAAGATGGTGGTGTGGATTGGAAGAGTCTTGAGAAGCTTGTTGAGTGGCACATCCAGCAAGGCACACATAGCATTGTCGCTGTCGGCACAACAGGCGAAGCCTCAACTTTGAGTATGGAAGAACATATCAAGGTCATTCAGGAAGTGATCCGTGTTGCCAATAAACGCATTCCGATCATTGCTGGAACAGGTGCGAATTCGACACGTGAAGCGATTGAACTGACTCAGGCAGCCAAAGATGTTGGCGCTGATGCAGCGCTTTTGGTCACGCCTTACTATAATAAACCGACACAGGAAGGCTTATACCAGCACTATAAAGCCATTGCTGAAGCGGTTGAAATTCCACAGATTCTTTACAATGTTCCAGGCCGTACTGGTGTCGACATGCAAAATGAGACAGTGATCCGCCTTGCTGATGTCAAGAACATCGTCGGCATTAAGGATGCAACGGGTGACATTCCTCGTGGCAAGGCACTTATTGACGGTCTAAATGGCAAGATCGCCGTTTATTCAGGTGATGACGCAACCGCATGGGAACTGATTCTGCTGGGTGCCAAAGGCAATATTTCCGTCACCGCAAATGTTGCACCTAAGCAAATGAGTGAAGTGTGTGAGGCCGCACTGGCGGGAGAACAGGCGAAAGCGCAAGACCTGAATCAGCAAATTGCAAATCTACACAATATTTTGTTTTGCGAATCAAACCCAATTCCTGTGAAATGGGCGTTGCATGAGATGGGATACATGGGTACAGGCATTCGCCTGCCTTTGACCTCGCTTGCGGAACAATATCGTGAACCTCTTCGCAATGGTTTAAAAGTTGCGGGAATTATTTAATACGAGCAATTTATGATGCAATTACGTCTTGGTGTTGTCCTGGTCATTTCAGCTTTAAGTTTGGCTGGTTGTGGTCGTTTTGCCCTGAATAACCATTCTCTGGATTATAAAAAGGCGCAGGCACTTGAACCCCTCAAATTCCCTGACAATGCAACGGTCAGACCATTTACACCATTGTATCCAGCTCCTACGGTTGACGCGCTTGCCATCGAGCATGCGCCAAATTTTGTAAACAAGACGGGCAACCGTTATGCGCTTCCCCGTCCAGAGGCAATGCAGAGTTCAGGCAATCCTGCTGCAAGCACAACTGCGACTTTAGGTCGTCCACAACTGGTGATGGATGGCAACAAGAATCCACTGCTTAAGGTAGATGGACCAACCGCAACCGCCTGGCAGTATACCTTTGCAACCTTGAGCAGCCTCAACTACAAAGTTATTTCACAAGCAGAAAATGGCTATGAAGCAACGATTAAAGTAGGTGATCAAAATTACCTACTTAAATTATCGGCTGTAGGCTCAAGCAATACAGTTGCGCTATTCAAACTTGATACAACATTTGCAGACCCTGCCGTTGCAGCTGAAGTGTTAACCCAGATTTACCAAAATTGGCCAGCCTAGTCGTTTACTAGGCATACTTTTTCAAAAGGTTCCCCCATGTTAAAACAAACCTTGCTCTATACTGGTAAAGCAAAATCTGTCTATGAAACAGATCATGCTGACCACCTGATTTTAGTCTTTCGTGATGATGCCTCTGCGTTCAATGGCGAAAAAATCGAACAACTAGATCGTAAAGGCAAGGTCAACAACCGTTTTAACGCCTTTATCATGGAAAAACTGGCTGAAGCTGGCATTGAGACGCATTTTGAAAAACTGCTTTCTCCAACTGAAGTGCTGGTTAAGAAACTCCAGATGATTCCAGTTGAATGTGTGATCCGTAACTACGCAGCAGGCTCATTATGCCGCCGTCTGGGTGTTGAGGAAGGCAAGGAATTAACACCGCCAACTTTCGAGTTGTTCTTTAAGGATGACGCGCTTGGCGATCCAATGGTGAACGAGTCTCAGGCGATTGCCTTGGGTTGGGCGAATGCTGAACAGCTTGAAAAAATGAAAGAGCTGACTTATCAGGTGAATGATGTGCTTAAGGCATTGTTCGACGCGGGCAACATGATTCTGGTTGACTTTAAACTTGAGTTTGGTGTGTTCCATGACCGCATTGTACTAGGTGATGAGTTCTCTCCAGACGGTTGCCGTTTATGGGATAAAGACACCAAGAAAAAACTGGATAAAGACCGTTTCCGTCAGGGTTTAGGTGGTGTAGTTGAGGCCTATGAAGAAGTTGCTGCACGTTTGGGCATCAACCTAGATGATATCTAAGCTTTTATAGAGCTTAAGTTTTCATATAAAAAACCAGCCATTTAGGCTGGTTTTTTTATTATCGGTCAATTGAACCTAGAACCGACTCGCCAATTGGTTTGAAATCTTGATTGCTGCATCATCCACATAACGGCTATACGGATATGCCAGCATAATACTCATGATCACGGTAAAAAGACTTGCCCATAGTCCCGCACCACTCAGGACAAAGAACACAAAAACCGCGCCTGTTCCTGAATAGAAAAATGCCAGCGGCGAGTTGTGCAACTGGGCGAAAAGAGCATATTGCGGAACCGCACTTTCACCAAAATTATGAAGTTGTGAAAAGAATGTCAGCGACAGGTGTGACAACACCACCGCAAGACAGGCAAGGCCCCGTATACTTTCCGCAGCATTAATTTTTTGGGTGGACATTGATGGAACTTTATCATCCGTGATAAACGGCGATGATGCGTTGTTTTATATGAAGTGTCTAGTATCACTATAAAAATATCTGTCCATTTGCCTGCTACATTATAGACCCAGACCAGCTCAGAGTTATTGCTGCTGCTGTTCCTGCTGCCAACGACGTTGCTGCAAACGTTCGCCCTCAACTTCACGCTTGTTTCTGGCAGATTCATACAGCTTAGTGCCTTTTAACTCAGGCGGCAGATATTCCTGCATCACAAAATGCTCTGGGAAATTGTGTGGATACAGATAATCCACGCCATAGCCCTGCTGTTTCATCAACTTGGTCGGTGCATTGCGTAAATGCAAAGGCACAGGCAAATTCGCTGTTTTATCTGCCAGTTCCAGCGCGCGATTGATGGCTAAATAGGTACTGTTACTTTTCGGGCTGGTGGCCAAATACACCGCACATTGCCCCAGAATAATCCGAGCTTCTGGCATACCCACCGCCTGTACTGAACGAAAACATTCGCCTGCCAGCAACAAGGCATTGGGATTGGAATTACCAATATCTTCTGAAGCGGCAATCAACATGCGACGGGCGATAAACACAGGGTCTTCGCCCCCCTTGAGCATGCGAGCCATCCAGTACAATGTTGCATCTGGATCACTGCCCCGAATCGACTTGATAAAGGCCGACACCAGATCGTAATGCTGCTCGCCTGACTTGTCATAACGGGCAATATTCTGCTGCGCCACCCTGACCACAATCGCATTGGTCACGATATTTTCAACGTCTGCCTCAAAGGTGCTGGCAATCAGGTCAATCAGGTTCAATGCCTTACGGGCATCGCCTGCGGCAAACTGAACCAGCGCATCATATTCCTCAATCTGGATATGCCGCTGCCTTAAAAATGAATCGGCCTGAATCGCCCTGTTAATCAGGCTTTGAATCGCATCCGCATCCAGACTATTCAGGGTATAGACCTGACAACGGGACAACAGTGCGCTATTGACCTCAAAGGATGGATTTTCAGTGGTGGCCCCAATCAGGGTAATTTTGCCTTTCTCCACCGCACCCAGTAAGGCATCCTGCTGTGATTTATTAAAACGGTGAATTTCGTCAATAAACACTACTGGCGTAAGCAGATCACCACTTTCGGCAATCACTTCGCGCAGTTCTTTCACACCTGTATTCAGTGCAGACAGGCTAATGAAAGGACGATCCACCGCCTGAGCCAGCAATAGGGCAATGGTGGTTTTACCTACTCCAGGAGGCCCCCAGAAAATGATCGATGGCAAATGTCCCTGATCAATCATCTGGCGCAAGGGTGCATGCTCACCCAGCAAATGATCCTGCCCGATGATTTCGGACAAATCACGGGGACGTAAGCGTTCAGGAAGTGGAATATGCGTATCTGACATCATCAAGGGCTTTCTGCTGTTTTATCCTAGTCTATTGCGTCTGGTTCAAATCTACAATTTGAATCTGCAACCACGCGACATTCTATTGCGCAGTATTCTTTTGAAGTAACTGCTGCATGACATGGTAGGTTGCAGTAATTCGAGCTTCATTCGGAAAATTAGTGTTAGCGAGCATCACAATCCCAATTTTCTGCTGTGGTATAAATGCAGCATAGGCACCAAAGCCATTACTTGAACCAGTTTTATTAAACAATGTTGCTGCTGGAGCACGCTTTGGTTGTTTGATCGGTGTGACGATATGACTTTCTAAAGCCATTTTGCTGGAGTTACCTTGTAAAAGTGTTTCAAGCTTAAATGCAGCATAGGCATATTGCTCCCAGCCTAGCCCTTGGGTCATCGCACCAACTTTAAAATATCCCACATGCGTTGTTTCAACCGCTGCTCTTAAGGGTTGTTTTAGCTTTTGTGGATGAAGTTGTATATCTAAAAATTTCAGCATATCGGAACTACTACTTTTCACTCCGTAAGCTTCAGCATCCAACATCCCAGCAGAAATGCGAATGGGCTGATCATTTTTATAACCCCACGCATATTGTGACATCTGCTGTTCGGGTACTCGAATAAAACTTTGTGTCATTCCCAATTGTGGTAGCAATGTTTTTTCAATCAGTTCGCTATAGGGTCTTTTCAATGCTAATGCCGTGATATACCCCATCAAACCAATGCTTGGATTTGAATATTGTCGTGCCGTACCAACGTTGGTCTTTGGCTGCCATCTTTGAAAATATTGAAGCATGTCCTGCTGACTAACAACTTCATCTGGAAATTGCAGCGGAAAGCCACCTGCAGTATATGTACCTAAATTTAAAATCGTAGCTTTATTCACTGCGGTATTTTTTAATTCTGGGAAATACTTGGCGGGATGATCCGACAATAATAACTGCCCTTTCGCCTGCGCATAACCTGCCAAAGTTGCATTAAAGGTCTTACTGACTGAGCCAAGTTCAAATAAAGTATGGTTACTTACGGGTTGTTGGTTTGATTTTGATGCCAAGCCATAATTGATAAAATAATGCTTACCATCGAATGTGACACCGACCGCTAATCCAGGAATCTTATATTGATCTAATAATGGTTTAAATTGTTGATCTACAATTTCCCTAACTTGCTGCTCACTGAGCGGTTTTGCCCAAATCGAAGAATTACAGGATAAAAGGCCTGCAAGTAAAAAAAGCATTCTTGATGCGATCATGTCTATTTCCCAAACCCATTTCATTCAAACAAAGAGGCTCTCAAACCACATCGACCTCTCAGTGTTCATCATATGGGAATGTATAGATAAAATACTGCAAAAGTATTGTTTTTTATTGATAAAAAACACAGTTATAAGAAATATATATCAAGATCTAACGTACCCAACGTACGACATAATCTTCTATATCATCTTCATTTATATCTTGTTCTGAAATACAGCGGCCGGCTGCTGATTTCTTCGCTTTAATCACACTCTGACGTGAGCCCGTATTTAAATAATGCCATGACGGTAAATTTTTACCTTCATTCAAACGACGATAAGCACAACTAGGAGGTAACCATGTAATTGTTTGCAATCGTTCAGGTGTCAATTGAATACAATCTGCAACATGCTGTTGACGATTCGGATAATCAGAACAACGTGCCGTTTTACAATCTAATAATTTACATGCAACTTTGGTATATGCGACTTCTGCCGTTTCTTCATCTTCAAGCTTAACCAAACAACATAAACCGCAACCATCACACAATGCCTCCCACTCAGTATTATTCAACTGATCAAGTGGATATAGTTTCCAAAAGTTAGCGCGCAATTCGGTAGACATGACAAATGTTTTAGGCTTTAAAAATTTGTGTTGATTATAACATTTATTCTCAATCAAGCTGTTTTCCAAGCGACTTAAGCGATTAACAATACTTAAGTTATTGAACATTTCAACCACAGAAACACCACATTTGGTGCGAAAAATACACGCTATAGTAATCTCATAACGATAAATTTAGGAGTAAGTAATATGTTCCGTTGGGCTATTATCTTTGCAGTGATTGCATTAATCGCCAGTTTATTAGGTTTTGGTGGTGTTGCTGGTTTATCCAAAGACTTTGCCGTCATTTTATTAGTGATCGCGGCTATTCTTGCTGTAGTGGGTTTCTTATCACGCGGTAAAGTTTAGTTTAAAGAGAAATAAAAATTCAGAAAGAAAAAAGAAGAATCGCCGTATTCTTCTTTTTTTATTATCATCATTTCAGCCGAATAAAAATTTGTCTTTCCGCTAGCATCATCAATTTTTTGCTTTTTTATGCTTTAATCAAAGCATTGAAAATATAGATCAGGATTAAAAAATGAGCTTTCCAATTACAACGCGTGAAATTGAATATACCGCACCAGATGGTCAACGCCTTATTGGCTATTTTGCGACACCTATCCGAGATGTACCAGTTGCAGGAGTTGTTGCAGGAGTTATTGTTGCTCCAGAATGGTGGGGACGTACCGAATATACCGAGCAACGTGCGCGTGAACTTGCAGAACACGGTTTTGCCGCTCTCGCAATTGATATGTATGGAGACAAAAAAGTTACCTCTGATGTTCCTCAAGCATCTGCATGGATGATGCAAACATTTGATCATGTAGACACCGTGGTTGAGCGTGCTCAAGCAGGCTTAGATGCTTTAAAAGCACAACCAGAGGTCAATACTGAAAAATTGGCAGCAATTGGTTTTTGTTATGGTGGTAAAGTTGTTCTGGATTTGGCGCGATCTGGTGCCGATTTGAAAGCTGTGGTGACCTTCCACGCGAATTTAAGCCCGAAAGCACCTGCACAAAAAGGAAAGATTCAGGCTGAAATTCTTGTATTACATGGTGAGATCGACACCATGGTTTCTTTAGATGATGTCGCAAGCTTCCGTCAGGAAATGCACGATGCAGAAGTCGATCATGAAGTGATTATTTTTGAAGATGCCAAACATGGCTTTAGTAATCCCCTCGCAGATGAGCGAGCTAAAGCAAATAATGTTGACTTAGGCTATAACGCCGAAGCTGAACATCAAGGATTAGAAGCCATGTATGAATTACTAGATAAACATTTAACCTGATTCAAAATATTGGCATAAACTTTCGCAAAGACTTCATTCTGTGTAGGTGGCATTTATGTCTCCTACACACGAACAAATGTTTTTATCATTTAAATGAGTCCACGATTATATTTTCATTATACTAAGCCTCTGCTTTTGATTGTTCTGATTCATGTCTGATTTCTCATTTTCTGATGCACTACTCACGTGGTTCGACCAACATGGCCGCCACGATTTACCATGGCAAGTCGCTGATGATCCCTACAAAGTGTGGGTGTCAGAAATCATGCTACAACAGACTCAAGTTAAAACTGTTCTGCAATATTTTGATCGCTTTATCGAAAGATTTCCAACCGTAGACGATCTTGGTCAGGCCAGTTGGGATGAGGTTGCCCCTTATTGGGCTGGTTTAGGCTACTATGCCCGTGCACGCAATCTGCACAAAGCCGCTGTTATCGTAAAGCAGAAAGGAAAGTTTCCTGAAACATTAGAACAGTGGATTGAATTACCAGGCATTGGTCGTTCAACCGCTGGTGCATTAATGTCTCTTGGCTTACGACAATATGGCGTGATTATGGACGGCAACGTGAAACGGGTATTGGCCCGTTTTTTCATGCCATCGAAGATGATTTATCCAAGCCACAGCATGAGCGCGCTTTATGGCAAATTGCGGAACAGCTGTGTCCGAAAGAACGTAACCATGACTATACTCAGGCAATCATGGATTTGGGTGCAACGATTTGTACCCCGAAAAAGCCTTTATGTCTTTACTGCCCGATGCAGCAACATTGTCAGGCCTATCAACAAGGGCTTGAACAGGAACTGCCATTCAAAAAGGCCAAGAAACCCGTTCCTGTCAGAACGGCTGATGTGGTTGTGATCCATTCGGGTGATGAATGGTTTTGGCAACAGCGTGAGGCACATGGGTTATGGGGCGGATTGTATTGCCTGCCGATCATTGAGCAGGCAACCGAATTACAACAGATTGAGCAGCACTTTAAGCTGCAAGCTCAAGTATCATCTTTGCAGATTAGCCATAGTTTCACTCATTTCACATGGGTGCTCAATGAAAAACTGTTCCACGTGGAACATGACCAAAAAGAACAGCTCAGCATTGAACTGAATGGAATATGGCTCTGTCCAGAAGCCGCGATTGCCAAAGGCATTCCAACGGCCATGAAAAAACTGATTACAGCCAAACAAAAGGCCTAAAACCTGCATGCTGTAAATTTGAACGCAAGGAGTTTGTGTGCGTTACCCGATTTGCTATACGGTTCTTGCCATGCTGATGCCGATCCTTTCAGCATGTACCACTGCACCAAAGAAGCCTGCATCCTTGCCAAATGCACAGGTGAACAAACTTAAAATGATGCGTCTGGACAGCCGCCTGCCTGTTCCTGTCAAGGGGATCAGTCGCAATCAATTGCGTGATACCTGGGGTTCGGCACGCAGTCAGAGTCGCAGCCATGAAGGCATTGACATCATGGCGGAGCGTGGCACGAAAGTGTATAGTGCCACTGAGGGCTTAGTGGCTGATTTACGTAATAATAATTTAGGTGGTAAGGTCATCTGGATTCTTGGGCCATCTGGTTCTTGGCACTACTATGCCCATTTAGATGGTCATAAACGGGGGCTTAATGTGGGGGATTATGTTCATAAGGGCGACCTCATTGGTTATGTGGGCAATACAGGCAATGCCCGCCACACTGCCCCACATTTACATTATGGTATTTATTTAAATGGCAAAGGGCGTGGTGCAGTCAATCCATACTCATATTTACGTTAGGAACACAGCATGTCAGAAGCATTGATTGAACGACTGGTTAAATTTGCAGAGTCTGGAAATCAGCAAAAAATCATCATCAATGGTGCAAGCTATCAAGGCTGGATTATGGAAATTACCGAAGATGCTCTGCTGATTAGCACAGGTTTTGCAGATAAATCAGGCAAGGACTTTTGGCTTAAATTTACTGATTTAACCACAGCGGAATTGTATTATTGGGATACCCGTCAAGATGACTGGGTCACATTCAAACTCTAAATTTTTCCCTGATAATAACAATAGGAAGCATCCAATATGACAATTCAACGCTGTGGCTGGTGTTCCTCTGATCCGCTCTATATCGCCTACCACGATAAAGAATGGGGCAAGCCCGAGCATGATGAAGCACAGCTGTTTGAGATGCTGTGCCTTGAGGGGCAGCAGGCAGGCTTGTCATGGATTACCGTATTGAAAAAACGTGAAAACTACCGCACACATTTCTTTCAATATCCCATCACGCAGATTGCCACCCTCAGCGATGAGCAACTGGAAAATAAGCTTAGTGATGCAGGCCTTATCCGCCATTTAGGTAAATTAAAAGCCATTCGGGATAATGCGATTGCATGGCTCAAGCTTAAGGATGAGGTAGATGATGTCTCCTCTTGGCTTTGGAGTTTTGTCGATCATCAAACACCAAATAATGTTGTGCTGAATTACCGTGATGCACCTGCACAAACCGAAATCAGCCAGAAATTGTCCAAAACCTTAAAAAAACGTGGTTTTAAGTTTGTTGGTCCCACAACTTGTTATGCGTTTATGCAGGCAGTGGGAATGGTTAACGATCACGAAAATCATTGTGAGTTTAAATAATCCATTCTTTATAAAAGGAAAATAATAATGAGTAATAACCAAATTCGTGCTTATGCTGCCATGCAGGCAGGCGAGCAATTGGTTCCTTATCAATTTGATGCAGGTGAATTAAAGCCACATCAGGTTGAAGTTAAAGTTGAATACTGCGGTTTATGTCATTCTGATTTGTCTGTGATCAATAATGAATGGCGTTCATCCGTTTATCCTGCTGTCGCTGGACATGAAATTATTGGCACAATTATCGCACTCGGTTCAGAAGCCAAAGGACTGAAACTTGGTCAACGTGTTGGCATTGGTTGGACAGCTGAAAG
This sequence comes from Acinetobacter sp., assembly GCA_046347365.1. Lineage (GTDB taxonomy): Bacteria > Pseudomonadota > Gammaproteobacteria > Pseudomonadales > Moraxellaceae > Acinetobacter. Next base: position 25,530 of record JAXMGF010000018.1, read on the forward strand.
TTGCCAAGCATGCGATCCATGTATTGGTGGTCATCAAGTTTTATGTACGGGTGGCAGCGTTGCGACTATCGTTGGTCATGCGGGTGGCTTTGCAGAAAAAGTTCGCGCAGGTTGGCAATGGGTCATTCCTCTACCAGAGGGTTTGGATCCTGAAAGTGCAGGACCATTGCTTTGTGGCGGCATTACCGTGTTTGATCCTTTACTTAAACATCAGATCCAAGCAACACATCATGTCGGTGTGATTGGGATTGGTGGTTTAGGGCATATGGCCATCAAGTTACTTAAGGCTTGGGGTTGTGAGATTACTGCATTTAGTTCAAATCCAGACAAAACTGAAGAGCTCAAAGCCATGGGCGCTGACCATGTGGTAAATAGTCGTGATGCTCAAGCGATCAAAGCGCAACGTGGCAAGTTTGATCTATTGCTTAGCACCGTCAATGTAACCCTGAATTGGCAAGCCTATCTCAATACCTTGGCACCGAATGGTAGTATGCATTTCTTGGGTATTACCTTAGAGCCTATTCCAGTTTCTGTAGGTACTATCATGAGTGGAGCGAAATCTGTTACAGCTTCACCAACTGGGTCACCTTTAGCACTGCGCCAATTACTACAATTTGCCGCACGTAAAAATATTGCGCCACAAATTGAGCTATTTCCAATGTCTCAACTCAATGAAGCCATTGAACGACTCCATTCAGGTCAAGCACGTTATCGTATTGTACTTAAAGCAGACTTTGATTAAAGTGAATTCGGTTTAAGCAGATTTTAATTCAATCGGTTTTAAAATCTGCTGAATCCCAGACTTATATCCATTTACAAGCACCAAAGCATATAATGTTAAAGCAGCAAATATTGTGGTCAGTAGCCCTATTTTTGATCTGTGGCGAGTATGTTCAAGATCAAATTGGCTTTTCATCAGATGAAATGGAGCTTCAATAATTCCTCGTTTTCTTAATACTGCACTATCAAAAGCATCCAGGGATTGTGGTTTCATATTTCTTTTTACTCGTGTGATGAGTTGAACACCGACTTCCGCAAGACGAGATCTCCAATTCTTACCCACATAGCCACGATCACCAAACAATTTACCTGTGAGTTGTGAATGTTCAATTAGATCGGGCAATACTTTACGGTCATCTACATTACCCGTTGTAATACAATAAGAAATTAAGCGTCCGATATGATCACAAATCAAATGAATCTTAAAACCATAAAACCAGCCGACAGAAGTTTTCCCCCGAGTTGCACTATCGGCAAATACACGATTAATCTTGCCACAAGTGAGCATGTATTGCTCAACCTGCTCTGAAATATCAGTGCAGAAACCATCAATTAGGCAGAAAAGTGTTGTAAGCTGTGTGTCGATAGGCATTTTGAGATCATTGTTTTTTTGTCATGATTAAATTTTGATTTAAATGCCTGTCCTTTTACAACTTCCTTATCCCGAATTCACGTTAAGTAGAGACCTGTTCCCAATTTGGATCTGCCTCCAGTAAAATTAGCTTTAGCTGGTCTTGTTGTGGTTTTTCTAATGCCATCCATTTTACTTGCGGGATCGAATATATTTCTTTTATATTCATATTCTTAGAATTCAACATCTGAATATAGTTCAATATCATGCATTTTCAAGGGATGCTGGAATGCCAAATATGCCGCATGTAAAGCCATGCGTTTTAAATGAAACCTGGCTGAATCAGGATGATAGAGTTTATCTCCCATAATCGGATGACCAATATGCATCATATGGACGCGGAGTTGATGTGACCGTCCTGTAACAGGTTCCAAACGGACTCGACTTTGATCTGTTTCCGCATCATATTTCATCAACTGAAATATAGTCTTGGCCTGTTTGCCGAGTTCAAAATGCACCATTTGACGTGGACGATTTTCCCAGTCAGTGATCAAGGGAACTTCAACACTTCCCTCAGCCTGAATTTTTCCTTGTATCAACGCAATATAGTATTTTTTTATTGTACGTGCCTGAAACATCTTGCTGACCGCAACTTCAGCATCGCGGTGTTTAGCAAACATCAATAAGCCAGAGGTGGCCATATCTAGCCGATGAGTGACTTTAGCTGTTGGAAATTTTTCCAAAATCCGCAAATAGGCACTGTCCTGATGTTCAGGCAAGCGTCCCATTACCGATAATAATCCAGCAGGCTTATTGACCACCACCAGATCTTCATCTTCATAAATGATTTCAAGCGGTTCCTGTGGTGGCATATAGATAAAGTCGTTATTTAAGGGCATAGGCAACAGACAACCTGGATAAACGCAAATTGGCAACGATTATAGTTCTGCCAAGGGGTTTAGCAAGAGTCCTTAAGCTTGATGGTTTAAGAACAATTAGGAATTTTTATTGCTCTTGGCTAAATTCTCTTTATACATCTCTTCCAGTGTCGCAATTTCACGATTAAGAAAAGCAATCAGGTAGTCTTTTGCCCGTGCCAGACTCAGTTGCCTGAATGAAACCATATCCTTGGTTTTGCGTGTTACCAATCCAAATACATCTTTTTTGGGAATGATTACGATTGTTCTGACCTATTTCCTGTGATCATTCTTTGGTTTTACCTATTGTTTCAATTATATCATTTTGTTTTTTAATATAAAAATATCGACTTCTATTCAAAATAGCAAAGCTTTATCGATGAACCTCACATTTATATTAGATTTTATTGATGTGGTTTTTATTATTTAAGTCTGATTGGTCATATTCTATTTCATTAAATTTTTCAGGGTATCAAGGGAAAACATGTTGTTTACTTCAACACCTATAACTTTGTAAGTTATAACCTCTGCCTATAAACTTTTGATCTATAGCGTCCTAAGCCGAATCGAGACCTTTTGGATAAGTACACACTTGCTTTATAAGCTTCGGTGCATGCTACTCTTTTCGATCCCCTTACGGAACTTTAATCGTTCCTCAACCCTTGAGACATAGTTTAGGCAGATTACTGTGGGATTGTTTTCCTAAAAACTGGTATTTTTCGCCAATAATGAAATATTTTTGCATATCTCATCCAACAATAAGAATTATTTTCCATTTCAATAAAAAATAGCTGATTTAAATTTCAATATATTGCAATTTAGATGTTTATTTTTTCATTTAAAAAACAGATTTAAGCCCAAATCACCATAATTGCGGCCACAATCACCAACCACAAACCCAAATGATCGGTTTTGGCGAGCTTCTCTTTAAAGAAAAATGCTGAGATCAGTAGGCTAAATAATATTTCGACCTGCCCCAGGGTTTTGACTATTGCCACCGTTTGCATACTCATGGCACTAAACCAACCGACTGAGGCGAGAAAACTACAGATACTCACGCGCAGGGTTAGGCCAAGACGCTGCCACATTTTATAAAGTGTTGTTCGGCTAAAAATCCCTAGGTAGAGTAAAAGTACAATACACTGAAAGCTGATCAGGCTGCAAAGTACCCATCCTGCACGATGCAGGAACGGCAACATGTTCAGTTCCAGACTGGCTTCGCGGACCAGTAATGAAGTGATGGCAAAGCATAATCCACTTCCCAAACCAATCATTAAGGTTTTAAATGATAATTCAGTGTGTTGACGACCTTTACTCAGTAGAAAGACTGCCACTGCACCAATCAATACACCCACCCAACCCCATGCAGTCAAATGTTCCTGTAGGAATAAAACACCGACCAAAGCCGCCAAAATGGCTTCACTTTTGGCCAGCCCGACACCAATGGCATAGTTCTTCTGCTGAAATAATTTAACCATTAATGCTGTGGCATAAATCTGGCTAATGCCTGCAATTACCACATAGAACCAGAATTTATTGGAGAAATGAACCTGCGCTGTAACAGGTTGGTGCAGATAGAGAAATGCCAGATAGCTAAAGGCAAAGATGGGGGAAAATAAAAACCTTGCCAGCGTTGTTCCATATACATCAACCGTGGTACTGAGTTGTTTTTGAAATGCGTTACGCCACGCCTGCATGAAAGCGGCCATGAGGGTAAAGAGAATCCAGGTGATTGCCATAGGCTAAAACGCAAAATCAAAAAGTGATGGTAATTTACTCTGTTTTAAACTGTTTTTCGATGGTCAATATATCCATTGATTATAGTGATTCCTAAAAATATGTTTGACTTATGATGTTTTTTAAACTGATCAAGTCCATATTCTATCCTTGTATTTAGTAAGCTGACTGATCAACATTATTTTGTCTTTTTTTCTGTACCCAACGTGCGACCACAATCACCAGAATAATCACAAATACCGTAATCACAACAGGCATCACAAATGCCAAAATCGACAAGACAATTGAGCCAATCAACTCACCTGTTGCCACTACAAAATTGCCCAGTCCACCAGTGCTTGCTGTTGAAACGCCACGTGCTGCTACGGTACTCATTTGCACCACACCTGCTGTTCCGCCACCCACGATCAGCGCGGCTGCCCACGTCGCAAACTGTGACATTTCTCCACTAATGACCGCCATCGTACTAAGTGTGCCTGCCACTACAGCAGCAGGTGTGGCAATGGTATCCAAGAGATTATCGACCCACGGCACATAGTAAGCTGCGATTTCACAGATGGTTGCAAATCCAAGTGCAGCGCATACAGATGGAATGGCTAACCATTCAAAGCCTTTGGCAGGTTCATACCAACCCATCAGGGTTGCAATGCTCATTACCAATAAAGGCACAAAGACACGAAAACCACAGGCTGCGCTTAATCCTACGCCGATACAAAGTCCTAAAATTGTTTCCATCTGGGTTTTCCTTATTTTTGTCAGATATCGCTATCTTGTTATTTCATATTTTACAGTAACAAAAAAGCCCTATCGAGTGACAGGGCTTTCATCAAAACAGTGGGTAACTGTTTGGTGTTTGCGGCTTAGGCATTCTTACTGTTGAATTGATTGCCAAGGCATTTGGTACACGGAGGTAAACGATCAGTACCAATTTCTAAATAGGTGCGATGTCCGCATTGGACACAAAAATAGAAGCCAGTTCCAGGTCTTTCGCCAGCAGTAACCATCTTTGTTCTCCATAGATTTTAGAAATGGTTCATATACTATAGCGTGATAGTTTTGATTATTTATTGACCTTTCCGACGAGTGGTGGTGTCTAAAATGTTAGAAGATAACTTGGCTATACCATCCCATATTCTGAGCCACCCCTGTAGAAATACCTACGTCAGTCTGCATCTTGATTTTATCAAACCCACCCATTAGACTAGTCAGATAACTAGTTGTTTAAAGGTGAACATCATGCATACATGGTCTGTACAAGATGCTAAAGCCAAATTTAGCGAATTACTCGAATGTTGTACGCTTGAGGGTACACAATTGATTACCAAACGTGGGGTACAAACTGCGGTACTTGTACCGATTGAGGAATGGCAACGCCTCACCACTTCGGCCAAACCCTCGTTGAAAGAATTATTATTAAGCGATGAGCATCGTTTTGAGATGGATTTGCCACGTTCAAGACAGGTAAAACGCCGTTCTATTCCTGAACTGGATTAAATCATGTATTTGTTAGATACCAACGTCATTTCTGAATTACGCAGACCTAAACCGCATGGGGCAGTGGCTGCTTGGGTTCAATCCATTGAGGATAAGGATTTATTTTTATCTGCTGTGACGATTGGCGAAATTCAGGCAGGGATTGAAATCACCCGTGAACAAGATAGTACTTTAAAGCTCAACACATTGAGCAATGGTTTGGGTTGGTTGCAAGTTCTGCATAATGTGCTGCCAATGACTGCTGATATTTTTTAGAACTTGGGCAAAACTGATGCACCGCACTTCTGACACTTTATGTAGAGGATGCCATGATTGCAGCAACGGCAAAGCAGCATCATTTAACAGTAGTGACTCGTAACATTGCTGATTTTCAAGGTTTAGTGTGAAGTTGTTTAATCCGTTTGATTATATGTATTTGTGATTTAGCCATACGATACTTTCATTTCCTCATTTAAGATAATTAGCCTCTCTTATACTAAAGAATAGAATCTTCTAAAATGGCGCTGCTGGTGCATTTTTCAACTCTTCTACCTGTTTGACCAAACATCTATTATAACTTGCTGCTCCATTAGATTTTTCAGTAATACATGCTAACTTAAAAAGTCTTGTGCAAAACGCTTGCTAACACATAATAAAAGGCTACGAATTTTCCTTATTCTTACAAGCGATTAATTCCCTAGCTTGTTTCATCGCTGCTTTGAAGTCCTGCCTCAATAAGGCATTCTGATTTCGTCAAGGCTATTGGGTTTCTTGAAATGTCCAGTTCACCTTGTGTAAGGAGTATTCGACACCAAATCCAAATTCATAATGCTACCATTGAGAAAGTTTAGGATGCTTGGTTAGCACATAATTTAAAGTTTTTTGATTGGGTACAATGTCCAATTCTGGAACACTAAATCCCGTGATTGTCATTGCAGTATAACCCTTCCACCTGAGATTCAATATAACCTCTCAAAGCAGCTAAAGGATTCCACCCATTGCAACAGTATCATCAAGAATAACATAATTTCGCCCTTGTTCTACATAACCATCAAACATAGGTTGTCTAACAATACGCTCATAAGCACTTGCATTAGTATGGTTTGCTTTAACAGTTTGAACAATATCATCACATACATAAAAAGCCTAATGCACTACCTAACATTTCAGCAAAAACAGCAGGGATTCTATTTTTACCTAAATGCTCTTAGGCTAACACAGGAACAAGAATAGGATTTGATTCAATACCATCAAACCAAAATCATCAATATCTTGTTGTTTAATCACATACTCAAAAAGCAACTCATACGCAGCAATAACATCGCCACCTTTTGCTTTGTAACCGATTCTTCCGATGCTCTTTTTAATGTATTCAGTGGATACAAAACTTTAACTTTTGGGAAATCGCCCCAAGCTGTCCTAATAAATTGCATTCATCTCTCACACTGAAACTTCATAAATATACGTTTATATCAAACATGGACTCTTAAATATAAAAACCCCATCTTATGACAGGGCTAAAATCTCATTTAGATTTTTAAATTACACCACACTACCCTCTAAAAAGTCTTGTGCAAAACGCTGTAATACACCGCCAGCTTCATATGCAAACCTCTTCTTCTGTATCTAAACGGCAAGTCACAGGCACTTCAAGAATTTCTTCTTTACCATCAGCAGTTGAACGCTCAATCACTAAAGTCAAAGTCGAACGCGGTGAGATATTACCAATCACGCTATAAAGCTCAGTACCATCTAACTTCAAGGTTTTACGGTTTACACCTGCTTTAAACTCAAGCGGTAAAACACCCATACCCACTAAGTTAGTACGGTGAATACGCTCAAAACCTTCAGCCACGATCGCTTCAACACCTGCAAGACGAACACCTTTCGCTGCCCAGTCACGGCTTGAACCTTGACCATAATCCGCACCTGCAACAATGATCAACGGTTGCTTACGGTTCATGTAAGTTTCAATCGCTTCCCACATACGCATCACTTCGCCTTCAGGCTCTACACGCGCTTTTGAACCTTGTTTAATCGTGCCGTCAGAACGAACCACCATTTCATTAAACAATTTCGGGTTGGCAAATGTTGCACGTTGTGCGGTCAAATGGTCACCACGATGTGTCGCGTATGAGTTGAAGTCTTCTTCAGGTACGCCCATTTTGTGTAGGTATTCACCCGCAGCCGAATCCATCATGATCGCATTTGAAGGCGATAAATGGTCAGTCGTGATGTTATCACCCAAAATTGCAAGCGGACGCATGTTGGTCAAAGTACGTGGTGCAGCCAACGCCCCTTCCCAATACGGCGGACGACGGATGTAAGTACTCATTGGACGCCAGTCGTAAAGTGGGCTTTCCGCTTGCTCAACTTCACCGAGGTCAAACATTGGAATGTAGACTTTACGGAATTGTTCAGGCTTCACAGCTTCTTTTACCAGTGCATCGATTTCAGCATCAGATGGCCAGATATCTTTCAGGTAAATTGGATTACCGTCTTTGTCTGTACCCAATGAATCTTTTTCGATGTCAAAACGAATTGTCCCTGCAATCGCATACGCTACCACAAGTGGAGGCGATGCCAAGAACGCTTGTTTTGCATAAGGATGGATACGACCATCGAAGTTACGGTTACCCGAAAGTACCGCTGTCGCATACAAATCACGGTCAATGATTTCTTGTTGAATCACTGGATCAAGCGCACCTGACATACCATTACATGTAGTACATGCATACGCCACGATACCAAAACCAAGTTTCTCTAGGTCTTTGAGTACGCCAGCTTCTTCAAGATAAAGTGCAGCAGCTTTAGAACCTGGTGCAAATGAAGATTTCACCCAAGGTTTACGCACTAAACCAAGTTCATTGGCTTTACGTGCCAATAGACCTGCTGCCACCGTGTTACGTGGGTTTGAGGTATTGGTACAAGACGTGATCGCAGCAATGATGATCGCGCCATCAGGCATTAAACCATCCGTACGGTTTTCAACAACACCTGCAATACCTTTTTCTTTCAAATCAGCAGTAGATACACGTGCATGTGGGTTTGATGGACCTGCAATGTTACGAGTCACTGTTGAAAGATCGAAACGAAGTACACGTGGGTACTGCGCTTTGGTCATATCCGATGCCCAAAGACCGATTTCTTTTGCGTATTGCTCAACCAATGCCACTTGTGCATCTTCACGACCTGTCAGGCGTAAATAATCAACCGTATTTTGGTCGATGTAGAACATCGCAGCCGTTGCACCGTATTCAGGTGTCATGTTCGAGATGGTTGCACGATCACCAATCGACATGGTGTCTGCGCCTTCACCGAAGAACTCAAGGTATGCACCAACGACGCGTTCTTTACGTAAGAATTCAGTGAGTGCCAATACGATATCAGTAGCCGTGATGCCTGCTTGACGCTGACCGACAAGTTCAACACCGATAATGTCTGGAAGACGCATCCAAGATGCACGACCCAACATCACGTTTTCAGCTTCTAAACCACCCACACCCACTGAGATCACACCAAGTGCATCCGTATGTGGTGTATGTGAGTCTGTACCTACGCATGTGTCTGGGAACGCTAAGCCATCACGATTTTGGATCACTGGAGACATTTTCTCCAAGTTGATCTGGTGCATGATGCCGTTACCCGCAGGGATCACGTCGACATTTTTAAATGCGGTTTTCGTCCACTCGATAAAGTGGAAACGGTCTTCGTTACGACGATCTTCTACTGCACGGTTTTTCTCAAACGCGTCAGGATCAAAGCCGCCATATTCAACTGCCAAAGAGTGATCCACGATCAACTGCGTTGGAACTACTGGGTTCACTTTAGAAGGATCGCCACCTTTGTCAGCAATCGCATCACGTAAACCAGCAAGGTCGACGAGTGCGGTTTGACCTAAGATGTCATGACATACCACACGTGCAGGATACCAAGGAAAATCCATGTCCTGACGGCGTTCAATCAATTGCTTTAAATAATCAGTTAAGTTTTCTGCATCAGCTTTACGTACAAGCTGCTCTGCTAACACTTTAGATGTGTATGGCAAAGTTTCATATGCGCCTGGCTGAATATCTTCAACGGCTTGACGCACGTCATAGTATTCGAGCTGGGTATTGCCATTCTGATTTGGCAGCGGTTTACGGTATTGATTTGTCATTAACCACGCTCCGCCAATGGTTTGAATTCTAAGTTTTCAGGGCCAGTATAGTTCGCGCTTGGACGAATGATCTTGCCGTCTTGACGTTGTTCAATCACGTGTGCTGACCAACCTGCTGTACGTGCAATCACGAATAATGGAGTGAACATTGCTGTTGGAACACCCATCAAGTGATAGCTCACCGCGCTGAACCAGTCGAGGTTCGGGAACATGTTCTTCACTTCTTTCATCACTGCTTCTAAACGTTCAGCAATGAGGTACATTTTGGTGTTCTCTTGCGCTTCTGCAAGATCACGCGCCACTTTCTTGATCACTTCGTTACGTGGATCAGAGATGGTATAAACAGGATGACCAAAGCCGATGATCACTTCTTTTTTCTCTACACGGCTACGGATGTCTGCTTCTGCTTCGTCAGCGTTGTCATAACGTTGTTGAATCACGAATGCAACTTCGTTCGCACCACCATGTTTTGGACCACGCAACGCACCAATACCACCTGTAATTGCTGAGTACATGTCTGAACCTGTACCTGCAACAACACGTGAAGTAAATGTAGAAGCGTTGAATTCATGCTCAGCATACAGAATCAAAGACGTATGCATTGCTTGAATCCATTCTTCAGATGGCGCTTCGCCATGCAGTAAATGGAGGAAATGCGCAGCGATTGAATCATCATTCGTTTCAACTTCGATACGACGACCGTTGTTGCTGAAGTGGTACCAATACAACAACATTGAACCCAAGCTTGCCATCAATTTATCAGCGATGTCTTTTGCACCCGCTTCATTGTGATCTTCATGTTCAGGCGTTAAACAACCTAAAACTGATACACCTGTACGCATCACGTCCATTGGGTGTGCAGATGGTGGTAACTGCTCAAGTGCAGTTTTCAATGCTGCTGGTAAGCCACGAAGTGCTTTCAGTTTTGCTTTATAGGCTTTCAACTCAGCTTTGTTTGGCAGTTTGCCATGTACAAGCAAGTGCGCAACTTCTTCAAATTCGCTACCCACTGCAAGGTCAAGAATGTCATAACCACGATAGTGCAAGTCATTACCACTACGACCCACTGTACAAAGTGCTGTGTTACCTGCAACTTGACCACTTAACGCAACTGATTTTTTTGGCTTGAAGCCTGT
>JAXMGF010000019.1:0-33829 GCA_046347365.1 Acinetobacter sp.
TGAATATTCCTGAGGCCTTGCTGGACCGTATGGAGGTGATTCGTCTTCCTGGTTATACCGAAGATGAAAAAGTGAATATTGCTGAGCGTTACTTAGTGCCGAAAGCCATTAAAAATAATGGTCTACGCGCTAAAGAATTAACAGTACATGAAGAAGCCATTCGCGACATCGTACAACGTTATACACGTGAAGCTGGTGTGCGTAGCCTTGAACGTGAAGTGTCTAAAATTGCACGTAAAGTTGTGAAAGAGGCGGTGAGCAAGAAGTCTAAAAACCTACAGGTTGATGTGACTTCTGCAAATCTTCCAGAATACCTGGGTCCACACAAGTTTGACTTTGGTGTTGCTGAGGATGAAGCGCAAGTGGGTCGTGTCAATGGTCTGGCGTGGACTTCGGTGGGTGGTGAGTTACTGACCATTGAAGTTGCAGCCGTAAAAGGTAAAGGTAAATTCATTACCACAGGTTCACTCGGTGATGTAATGAAAGAATCAATTACCGCAGCAATGACCGTGGTTCGTACACGTGCGGATGAATTGGGAATTGAATCATCTCGTTTCGATGAAACTGATGTCCATGTTCACTTACCTGAAGGTGCAACACCAAAAGATGGCCCATCGGCTGGTTTGGCACTGACCACTGCCCTTGTATCGGCATTTACAGGTATTCCGATTCGTCCAGACATTGCCATGACAGGTGAAACAAGTCTTGGCGGCCGTGCGATGCGTATTGGTGGCTTGAAAGAAAAGCTTCTTGCGGCACACCGTGGTGGAATCAAGCTGGTCTTCATTCCACAGGATAACGTCCGTGACTTGGCTGAGATTCCAGAAAATGTGAAAGAAGGTTTAGAAATCAAAGCTGTGAAAAGCATTGATGAAATCCTGCCTTTGGCTTTGACGGATACACCAAAACCTTTGCCGAAAACACCGATTGTAAAACCAGTGGAAGAAGCAAAGGCTGCACGTCACTAATCCTTGAAAAAAATTAAAGAGAGCTTCGGCTCTCTTTTTTTGTTACATATTTTGGTTGAAAAATAACCAGTATATTGCATAATGAAATGGAGTCGACAAAACAAAGGCCAAACTTGACTCATGAACTCATTTTAGTGCCATCTGAACTCCAGACAGATGGCACTTTGATCGCAGCTCATACGCATGTTGAGCTGCGTTTTTTATGGAGAGAATAATCCGCTATTTTGTATCTTTTATGACAAGATAAACCGTTTGCACCATCCCATGACAACCAGCAGCATTTATAATGTGCTGAATCTATCGATTTAAACAATCCTATGAAAATTCGTATTCTCACCATTGGTCAAAAAATGCCTGCCTGGGTACTCACTGGCTTTGAAGATTACTTCAAACGTATCCAGCCCTTTGTACAGACTCAGGTGATTGAGCTGCCTATGGCGAAACGTGGGAAAAATGACTCTGAGGCAGATATCCTAAAATACTGTCAAATTGAGGGTGAAAGTATTTTGAATGCCCTCAAGCCAAATGAGACATTGATCGCTTTAGAAGTAGGCGGGCGCGAACTCAGCACTGAAAAGCTGGCAGACACCATGAAGCAATGGATGCTAGAGGGCAATGACATCGCACTTGCGATTGGTGGTCCAGATGGACATTCAGACGCAGTTCGTAAAGCAGCAGCTTGGCATTGGTCTCTTTCTAAATTGACAATGCCGCATCCCATGGTGCGTATCTTGCTTATTGAACAACTGTATCGTGCGATGAGCATTAACCATAACCATCCTTATCATCGGGCATAGCGCTATACTTGTTCTGATTTTAGAACAATATGTTGAAGTTTAACTACTGTCATTCCTTTAAAGAATTTGTCACGATAATCAGGTCTCTCCAATCAGGTGCGCTGTTATGAACTTGCAAACTTTACCAGGGTTATTTATCTCTCATGGTTCGCCAATGCTCGCACTTGATCCTGAGCAGGTTGGTCCTGCCCTATATCGCCTAAGCAGCAATCTGCCAAAGCCCAAGGCCATTGTGGTGATGTCAGCGCATTGGGAAAGTCAGGCGCTGGAAGTCAGCACCTCCACTCGACCACAAACCTGGCACGACTTTCGCGGCTTCCCACCTGAACTGTATCAGATTCATTACCCTGCGGCAGGCGCGCCAAAGTTGGCCGAGGAAATACTGAGTTTATTTGCAGAAGCAGATATTGCGGCCCACGCAAACAGCACCCGTCCACGCGATCACGGCGTATGGATGCCGTTGTTACATATGTATCCAGAGGCAGATATTCCTGTGGTTGAAATTTCCCTGCCAATTCACATGAATGCGGATGAAATTTACAAAATCGGGCAAACGCTTGCACCATTACGTGATCAACAAATCCTGTTGATTGGTTCAGGCAGTATCACCCACAATCTGGCTGAGCTATCATGGCACAACCCTACAGATGTGCCGATCTGGGCCAGTACATTCAGAAATGCAGTGGTGAGCAAATTGACCCACCAGAACTATGATGCGGTGCTGGATTGGCCATCATTACCCTATGTCCAGCGCAACCATCCCACACTTGAACATTTTGCCCCACTGTTTTTTGCGATGGGGACAGGTCATCGTTTTACGATCGTACATAGCAGTTTTTCAATGGGTTCACTGGGCATGGATATTTATCGGTTTGATTAAAATTTCATATCGTAAAAAGGGACGGTCATCATCGTCCCATCCATAAGGCCATAATTGCTGGAATATTACAAATAAATACATTTAGCAAACTGAATACCTAAACGTACTACATGCTCTTTTTTAAGAATACTTTAAGCTTAACACTGTTATTTATTTACTGTCATTTTGAACATGAAAATCAAATATTTAGTTCTTGCCTTACTTCCACTTTCCCTAATAGCCTGCCAATCAGCACAAAATGTAACTGACAGCGTAATTACACAAATAAATACAACAGCCGTAAAAAACCCCGCTGTTCTTGGTCATATCAGCCTGCTGACACCAAAAAACCGATCGTTCTTAGCTTTAGTAAAGACCGCTTATCTATAGATTCAGGCTGTAACCGTCAAGGGACCACATGGAAAGTTGAAAATGATTTAATCATTACAGGTGATATGTTTTCTACTGAAATGGCATGCGAACCTGCATTGATGAAGCAGGAACAATTTGCCGCTGATCTTCTGCAAAAGCGTGAAATCTCGTTTGATGTAAATACCAGCAATCCTGATCAACCAAGTCTAGTCATTAGCGACACCAAAGGCCAGAAATACACGTTCATTGGCACAATGACACCTGAAGCGAAATACCAGTCTGAGGGTAAAATGGTTTTTCTGGAAATTTTACCTGAAACCAAGTCTTGTGTCGGGGTCGCGCCAATGACCTGCATGCAGGTTCGTGAAATTAAATATGATGACACAAAGGCATCAAAACCTACGCGCACAAAGACTGGTCATTGTACTATGGTCAAATCGAGGGCTTTAAACACAATCCAGAGCAGCGTGTTATTGTACGTGTGAAGCGTTTTGAAATTAAAAACCCAGCCGCGGACCAGTCCAGTCAGGCAGATGTATTGGATATGGTGGTTGAGCAAGAGTTGGTGAAAAAACCATAAACCCATACCATAAATAAAAAATCCGATGCTTTTAACATCGGATTTTTTTATGAAAAGTCTTTCTTTATTAAAGAGGAATTTTTAATAAATGCCCTGACCTAGAATTGCGTCAGCCACTTTTACAAATCCAGCAATATTGGCACCATCCACATAATTGATGCTTCCATCTTCCTGCGTACCATATTTCACACAGTTGCGATGGATTTCTTTCATGATCGCATGTAGACGCTCATCCACTTCCTCAAACGACCACCCCAAACGATTGGCGTTCTGCGACATTTCCAGACCCGATGTTGCCACACCACCCGCGTTAGAGGCTTTACCTGGCGCATAGAGGATTTTTGCCTCAACAAACTTCTCCACCGCATCTAGTGTCGATGGCATATTCGCACCTTCAGCCACACAGATGACCCCGTTAGCCAAAAGAATTTCAGCATCTTCGCCATTCAACTCATTTTGTGTCGCACATGGCAAGGCAATATCAGCACGAATATGCCAAGGTGTTTTACCCTCAAAATATTCAAAACCATGTTTAGAGGCAAAATCTGAAATACGACCACGTTTTACGTTTTTCAGTTCCATCACTTCATCCAGAAGCGCCTTGCTAAAACCGTTCTTCAAATAGACCGTACCATTTGAATCAGACAGAGTCACCACTTTTGCACCCAGGAACATGGCCTTTTCTGCCGCATATTGCGCCACATTGCCTGAACCAGAAATTGAAACCGTTTTACCCGTGAAACTGTCGCCACGAGTTTTCAGCATTTCTTCGGCAAAGTAAACCGTACCGTAACCCGTTGCTTCTGGACGCGCCAATGAGCCACCAAACGAGATGCCTTTGCCTGTAAATACACAAGAGGTGTCATTGCTGAGCTTTTTCATCATGCCCGTCATATAGCCAACCTCACGACCACCCACACCAATATCTCCTGCTGGAATATCAGTGTTTGATCCTAAATGACGGTACAACTCAAGCATCAAGGCCTGACAAAAACGCATAATCTCGGCATCTGACTTGCCTTTCGGATTAAAGTCAGAGCCTCCCTTGCCTCCGCCCATTGGCAGTGTGGTCAGTGCATTTTTAAAGGTTTGCTCAAAACCCAAAAACTTCAGGATAGACAGGTTCACTGAAGGGTGAAAACGCATTCCCCCTTTAAATGGCCCAATTGCCGAATTGTACTGCACACGAAACGCGCGGTTCACATGGGTTTCACCCTGATCATCCATCCATGAAACACGGAACTGAATCACCCGTTCAGGTTCAACCAAACGCTCTAATAGACCATATTGAGCGTACTTGGGGTTCTTCTCAATGAAAGGCCATAAACTCATCATTACCTCTTCCACAGCTTGCAGAAACTCTGGTTGATGTGGATCACGAGCTTTAACATAATCCAGGAAGTCGCTTAGGCTACTGTATTTCAATGTTTGACCCTCAAGTCGGATGATTGATAAAAGTGCAAAAAACGCACCAAAATAGTTTAACGCACCTATTTAATACTTATTTTTTTTAATTCACAATATTTTTTTCAATCATATTCTTTTTAATTTTTATAAATCAAATATTTAAAAAGAAAAAATAACGAACATTCCTATAAAAAATACCATGTATCATTTTAGTGCATTATTTAATATATTAAAGAATTTCAATTAATTAAATAAAACAAGAAAAATCTGATTTCTTTTATGATTGCTTGGTTAAAGTGCAATATTCGCACCATTTTTTATCAATATCCAACGCTTTAAGCCAACTGTTGTTTCCAGCTGTTCACCGCCAACACCATCTATTTTTTGTTATACTATTCCGTCCCATTTTGTTTCCCCTGTTGTTATGTCCCTGTCCCCACCACATTCCCTGATTGTCCAGATAGACCAGCTTTTACCACAGACACAGTGTGGTTTATGTGGGCATCGTGATGGATGTTTACCCTACGCACGGTCTATTGCCGAGGGTGAAGATGCGAACAAATGTGTTCCAGGTGGACAGCCTGTTGCGGATGCGCTTGCCGCACTGTTACAGCGCCCACAATTGACTGCTGAACCCAGTGTCTGGGAAATACAGGCAGATGGTCGCCCACAGCAAATGAAAGCGGTGATCCGTGAAGATGAATGTATTGGCTGTACCAAATGTATCAGCGCATGTCCTGTAGATGCCATCATCGGCAGTGGCAAACTCATGCATACGGTGCTGGCAGATCTGTGTACAGGCTGTGAACTATGCATCCCACCTTGTCCAGTTGACTGTATTGACCTGGTTGCCGACATCAAGCCACTGCCAACCAGAGAACAGCGTGTTAAGGAACAGGATGAATTAAGGCATCGTTACTATGCCCATATCCAGCGTGAAGAAAAACGCCGCCTGAATCGTAAAGGCCCGATTGTACGGGCTGAAATTGATACCGAGTTGTTTGCCCAGTTCTCACAGGCACTCAATAATGTGCCTGTGATTACACTGGCAAACAAACCCAAAGAAAGCCTCCCAGTTGATGCAAAAACCACGATTGAACTGGCTAAAATCCGCACCCAGATCAAGAAGCTGGAGAAACAGTTAAGCGTACGTGCCGATGAACAGAAACAGTTGCAACTGCTTGGCCTACAACAACGTTTAAATGAATTGCAGGAAGTCTAAATGCCCGTTAAGAATATGACCAAAAAGCAAATTCAGGTTTTCTTTGAACGTTTGCGTGAGCAACGTCCCAGTCCCCGTACAGAGTTGAATTATTCATCACCATTTGAACTGCTGATTGCGGTGATGCTTTCGGCACAGGCAACCGATGTCAGCGTCAATAAAGCAACCGATAAGCTCTATCCCGTGGCAAATACGGCTCAGGCCATCCTTAATCTTGGTGTTGAGGGATTAAAAACATATATCAAGACCATTGGTCTATATAATGCCAAGGCTGAAAATGTGATTAAAACCTGCCAGATTTTGGTTGATCAATATCAGGGACAAGTACCCGAAACACGTCAACAACTTGAAGCACTACCAGGTGTAGGCCGTAAAACAGCAAATGTGGTGCTGAATACCGCATTTGGACAGCCAACCATGGCGGTGGACACCCATATTTTTCGGGTGGGAAATCGTACAGGTTTAGCCGTTGGAAAGAATGTGCTAGAGGTTGAGCATCGTCTGATTAAGGTAATCCCGAAAGAATTTATTCTGGATGCCCATCACTGGCTGATTCTACATGGCCGTTATTGCTGTATCGCCCGTAAGCCGAAATGTGGGGAATGTGTGGTTGCAGATGTCTGTAACTGGCCTGACCGCTTTGAGTTTGGTGCAAGTAAGGCCATTACAACAAAAAACCTCAGTTAATTCTGAGGTTTTTTATCCTGCCGCAATTTTGGATGTAGCTGACGCGTTTTTCCATTTTGCCGATTTTCCAGTGCCTGCTGTTTTTGCACATGGCGCAGCATTTTTTGGCTCTGGTACGCCAGAAACAAGAGTAAAGCCAAACTTAAGATCACAACCAAAATAAGAACCACTTTTAGCACAAGCTTTCTCCCAAATAAAAAGAGCCCCTATTCAGAGCCCTTTCATTATTCGCAGTTCAGGTTATTTGTCCAGAATCGCAAACAGGTCTTTTTGTACATCATCGATGGCACGCAGACCATTCAACTTATTATAAGTCGGTGCATTCTCACCAGAAGCGGCACGCCTCTGATAGAAATCAACCAGTTGCTCAGTTTCGCTATGGTAAGACGCAAGACGCTTACGAATGGTCTCTTCCTGATCATCTGGACGCTGTACCAGCTCCTCACCTGTTTCGTCATCCTTACCTTCCACTTTTGGCGGATTGTAAACCAGGTGGTAAATACGACCAGACGCTGGGTGCTGACGACGACCAGAAAGACGCTGAACGATTTCTTCGTCAGGCACATCAATTTCGATCACATGGTCAATGCTGATACCCGCAGTTTCCAGAGCCTCAGCCTGTGGAATCGTACGTGGGAAACCGTCAAAAATACAACCATTTTCACAGTCAGGCTGGGCAATACGCTCCTTAACCAAACCAATAATCAATTCGTCTGAAACCAAACCACCTGACTCCATGACGCTTTTCGCCTTTAAGCCTAGTTCAGTACCTTCACGAATTGCAGCGCGGAGCATATCACCGGTTGAAATTTGTGGGATATTGTAGCGCTTACAGATCAACTGAGCTTGAGTACCTTTACCTGCCCCAGGTGGTCCGAGTAAAATAATGCGCATAAAAGAACATCCTCATTTAAAAACAATAAATCTTAAATTGAGCAATATGATACAGATTTATTGCTCAACCAACATCAAATTAATTATAAGAAAGCAACAAATAAGTGGATTAAACCTGCAAAAAAACCAGTCACACCACCCAATACAATTAGGATCCACTCATCTTCTTGGAACGCAGGTCGCAATAAATTCTGGAATTCTTTCGGCGTTAGTTCACGGATGCGGTCTCTAAACATTTGAAAGATCTTCTGCGCACGACTTGCATTCAGAGCTGGGTCACATACTGGACCCATAGTAATTTCAATTGAGCGATCAATCAAGTCAGTCTTGAGTCTAGCATATTCCCTAGGGCCAAGTGAAAGCTGCAATGATGTACGCACCAGTGGCGTTTCCATAATTTCATTGATATGACGCTTGACAATACGGCGGGTCTTGTCCTTTTTACTACCATACATCATTTCAGTCATGATGGATTTTAGGGTAATCAGGTCTTCGGTCACCACACTGGCAAACACATCAGAAACCTCTTCCTGACGTTTCATGAACGCACCCTGAACATTATAGGTGCCAATCTTCAACACAGGCACAATCCACGGGAACTTACGGTCTTTGGTGAAACGGAAAATCTGTGGATAGCGGATATAATGTGGTTCGATTGGGTTGAACACCATCCAGATCGCAATCCAGTTGGTCAGAAAACCCCAGATGGCGGCCCAGAACGGAACAGTCCAGTGCCAAGGCACCACAAACCAGACAATCATCTGGAAAATACCAAAGAACATCCCAATCAGCGCACTGATATGCCAAATAAAGTTAATTTCCTTTTGCCCCACTTTCAGGAACATCCGCACCATCAAACGGCGGTCACCCTCCATCTGGCTCACCACCATTTCACGCATGTCAACCAGTGACTCAACGTTCATGGTCAGTTCAGTCACCAGTTCCCTTAATGTATTGGGTAACTGTTTATGTGCCTGTGCATAAATACGGCGCTTGATTGAATAAGGCAGGTTTTCCCACAATACCGCATTGCGTTCCAGCATGACTTCATCAATCAGATGCTCCAGTTCAAAACCAACCTGCTCACCAATGATGTTTGCCATGTCCTCAGGGTCCATCGCTTCCAGAAACTCTCGCAATGAACCTAATTTTGATAGGGTATTGTCAGTAATAATGCCTGAAATACGTCCTGCCTTACGTGGCACAATCCCTTGCCAACCTACAGGTAATGGCCCTAAATGGAATCCCCAGAAATTAATTGGGTAAAACACCATTTTCAAAGCCATCCACACGTGTGCCCATGTTACAAAGGCAGTCACTGGAATGATACTTAAAACTGCCAGATGGTCAGGTCGATTTAAGAAAATCTGCCACAATTCATTGACGTAATCAAACATGCATGACTCTCAAAGTTATTGATACATTATGGCCTATAGATGAACAGCTTGCACTCTCCTACAAACCAAAACTTAAGGTGTATGAAAACTGAAGCACAGGTTCTGCTTTTTTAACAGTCTTCCCATCTGCCCCTTTCAATGGTTCACGTACGCCCGCACCCACACTGAATGTGCTAATCCGTTCATTATTCAACCACACAAAGGCCATATCAGCCCCTACACCCAAATTCGCCTTTACTTTTCCACCATAATTTTTACTGTCCAGATGACCTGCATACACCCCAACGTAATATCCGTTTTTATCTGTGCCTGTCAGGTAATATGGATAACGGAAGCCAACCTGACCGCCCGCCTCATTATCATCGTTTAAAAACGCACCCGCTTTCGCATAAGCAATCCCGTATGGATTTACCCATTCAAGGTTGGCGTGTAATAATTTTTTGGTTACACCTGCCCCAATATTCCAGCTTGAAACTTTTGCATCCTTGAGTTTAGGTTGAGGCTTGAATGGATTTTCCTCAGCATGGACCAAACCCGTAGATGTTAAAACCGCCAGCAAAAGGTAAATTCTTTTCATTATTTTCTCCACTTTCCCTAAGAGTGTGTCCTATTTCAAACAGTTTGTGACTTTAACAGAATTATTTTGCTTCTAATATACAAGACCATACAATTTTAATGTCTACAAAGTCAAAAACTGTCGCACCAGCACTTGCATGAAGTGCTGAAAATTCTACAGTATGATCATTCAACTTAAGTTAAAATAGCCAGCCGCTCCATTCTTTTATTTTGTAATTAAGTCGACACCGTATGAAACAGCACTTTCCTTTAAAAAACATGCAACAAGAAAAGCGCATTTACAAGGGTCGAATCTTTTTTGCAATCTTTATTGTCGTGATCTGTCTGCTCATCCTGATCTGCCGCTATGCCTATTTGCAGATTGTGCACTATGACGACTTCACCACCGCCTCCGACAAGAACCGAATCCGCCTGCAACCACTGGCCCCTGCCCGTGGTTATATTTATGACCGCAATGGCGTGCTTTTGGCCGATAACTATCCCGTGTTTACCGCCACGCTCAGCCGTGCAGATGTCAGCGATATAGATGACACAATCAACCGCCTGATTCCTGTAGCTGGGCCTAACCGAAGAAGATGTGGAACGCTTTAAGAGCAGGGTGAAAACGGCGCGAAAAACTGAGCGGATTGCCATCAAGCTCAACCTGAATGAGGCGGACATCGCCAAATTCAGTGAAGTCAAATACGGGTTCCCTGGCGTCAAGATTGAAACGCAAATGACTCGCTATTATCCGCATGGGGAGCTTTTCGCGCATGTGCTGGGTTATGTGGGCCGTATTAATGATAAAGAACTGAAATCAATTGACAAGGACTTATACGCTGGCACCAACCTGATTGGTAAAATTGGGGTGGAAAAAAGTTATGAAGAATTGTTGCATGGCACGCCAGGCTATGAATCGGTGGAGGCCGATGCACATGGCAATATCCTGCGTAATCTGGGACGACAGGCACCAATTCGCGGCAATGACCTGTATTTGTCGATTGACTATGGTCTCCAGATGGTGGCGGCACAACAGTTGGCGGACCGCCGTGGGGCAATTGTGGCCATGGACCCACGTACGGGTGAAATTCTGGCTTTAGTCTCCAGTCCGAGCTTCAATCCCAATTTATTCGTAACAGGCATTAGCTCAAAAGATTATAGTGGACTGCGTGACAATCTGGACCAACCACTTTATAACCGTGCAGTTCAGGGTGTTTATCCTCCAGGTTCAACCATTAAGCCAATGTTTGGACTGGGTGGCATTCATTATGGTCTGGTTGACTGGGGAACTGCAATTTCTGACCCAGGCTATTTTAACTTACCAGGTGACAGCCACCGCTTCCGTGACCATAAAAAAACGGGACATGGTGCGGTCAACCTGCATAAGGCCGAAGTAGTCTCCTGTGACACCTATTTCTATATCCTGTCCTACCGCATGGGCATTGAGAAAATGAATGACTGGATGCGCCAGTTTGGTTTTGGGGAAAAGACAGGTGTTGACCTGCCAAGTGAAAGCAGTGGCTTATATCCAAGCCCTGAGTGGAAAATGCGTACTCGCAAATCCAAGTGGCTGAAAGGTGAAACCATTTCGGTCAGTATTGGTCAGGGTGCATTTACCGCAACACCATTACAACTGGCAATGGCAACGGCAATTACAGCGAACAAAGGGTCACACGTCACCCCTCACGTGTTGCGGGACAATAAGGGTGCAAAAAAATTCACGGTGCACAATGCCCCTGATGGTAAAATTCAGTTCAATGGTACAGAACAGGACTGGCTGAATATGCATGCAGCCATGATTGATGTCATCCAAACAGGAACAGGTCGAGGCATTAAAGGTGGCCTACAGTATTCAATTGCTGGAAAAACAGGTACAGCCCAGGTCAAGAGTATCGCACAGGGCAAACGCTACAATGAAGCGGCCTTATCCTCAAGACAATGGGACCACGGTTTATTTGTCGGCTTTGCACCAGCAGACAACCCTGAGATTGCGATTGCCGTGGTATGGGAAAATGGTAAGCATGGTGGTTCCGCAGCGCAACTGGCGCGCCCAGTTTTCGATTACTGGTTAGTGACACGCAACAAGAATCCGCTGCGCCCTGCAAACCATCAGGTGAGTGGCGGCTTAATGACAGCAGGCATCAAGCCAGGCGAGTTGCCAAGTGGCAATACCACAGCACCAACAACGGCGCAAACCTCTCTGCCAACACCACCTCCAGTAAGACCTGCCCCAGCAGTTACCCCACCACCACAGCCAGTTGATGGAATTACTGAATAATGAAGAACCAGTTACGCATTATCGGGGGAGAATGGAAACGGCGCTCCCTGCCCTTTGCCAGTATTGAGGGTTTAAGGCCAACGCCTGACCGTGTCCGTGAAACCCTGTTCAACTGGCTGATGTGGGATATCCAGAATGCACAGGTGCTAGACCTGTGTAGTGGTTCAGGTGCTCTTGGTTTTGAGGCACTCTCTCGCGGCGCAGCAAAAGTGATCATGATTGAACCCAACCCAACTCAGGCACGCTTTTTAAAGGATAATATCCAGTTATTGAAAGCAGAAAATTGCCAGTTGATGGTCTCAACTGCACAGCAGGCATTAAACAAATTAAACGGCGGCTTTGATGTCGTGTTTCTTGTCCACCCTACAGCCTTGATTTATGGCAAGAGCTTGCTGAATTGGCAGAGCCACTGATTAGCCCAAACGCCTATATCTATGTTGAGGCAGACCGTGACTTGTCACAGCTAAAACTTCCAGCCAGTTGGCAAAAAATCAAGGAAACCAAAGCGGGTCTGGTACGCGCAGGTTTATATCAAAAGGTGGTCTAAAATATTCGCAACCAAAAAAAGCGGACCAGTTGCCCCCGATCAAATGGAAAACTGGACAAATATTCATAGCCAATTCGGTTGGTTGAATTGAGTTGGTAAATGATGCCATATCCCAATGAAACTGAAAAATCATCCAGAGACAAATTGCTGGTATCACCTGTCAGCATTTTATGGTTGAACTGGGGGGTTTGATAGGCAGTATAGTTGTAAACGCGCCAGCGCTCACCCTGAAAAAACAGGTTATGCAGAATTGAATAATCTGTTTTCTCTTGCTGTGGATAGGCTGAGTCAAACATTTCTTCAGTATCATCATTGACCTCTGTAAAAAAATTATAATCCCCTGCATGACAGGCACAGGAGAAAAATAAGATAAAACAGGATAAATTTTTCATTTTTGTTTTCCCAGTTATATTACATGATTAAAATCAAATATATAGAAAAAAATATGCGCTTCATCTCAAAACTGGATTTTATGCCACACTATTTAAGTCATTTAATTACTTATGTTAGACATAATTAATTTATTTACAGAATAAATTCTATATACAATAACAATCTTTAAAAATTTTTATTCTAAATATCATGAAGATCTTATGCGTGCTGATTGTGATTGCCCAATTAACAGGATGTGTATTTGGACAATCAAGTGAAGTCAAACGTGCTGAAAAAATTTTACAGCGTTTCCAGTGTAACAACGTGGAGACCAGCCAGCTTGCCACTTCTTCCATTACCAATTTTTATCAACAGACCCTTGCCGCAAACAAGGACAAAGCCAGCACCTATATTGAACAGTATAAAAATGGTGAGGACCTGTTTGACATTCCACTCGATGAAGTTGTACAACAAAAGTACCAGCTCTATCTACAGGCTTGTCAGGCGCTTGGTGGGGTTGCAGCGTCACCTTTAATACCAGTTTCAACCGAACAATGATAAATCAACCTGCCTGATGATTTTTTCTTCTCGGATGCAGCATGATTGAAAAACAACTTGGTTTAAAACATTATATTGCGCTTGGGATCATCGCCCTTGCCGTGGCAATTGCCAGCATACAGCCGCTTGAGCTTGAGTCCTATCTCCTGCATCAGGTGGGCACTGTGTTTATGCTGGTTGTGCTGATCATCAGCATGAAAAAAATAGGCATCAATTTTTCCAGTTTTTGCTTGTACCTGCTTTTTCTTTTCATCCATATTGTTGCGGCACATTATTTGTACTCCTATGTGCCTTACAATGAATGGTTAAAGTCCCTATTTCATTTTGACCTGAATCAGGTGATGGGCTGGTCTCGCAACATGTATGATCGACTGGTGCATTTTGCTTATGGATTATTGCTTTACCCATTTTTTCTCCGTTGTTTTCAGGTCTGGTTTCCTACCGCAAAACCATTGACCTTGTTCCTGCTGGTGATCCAGTTTGTGATGGCTTCCAGTATGCTCTATGAGTTGCTCGAATGGGGACTATCCATTGGTTTATCGCCTGAAGATGCAGAAAACTATAATGGACAGCAGGGAGATATGTGGGATGCACACAAGGATATGTTTCTGGCCACAATCGGATCAATCTTTACAGGGCTGCTCTATTTAGGCAAAAGCAAAAGAAAAGCACCTTAAACAGGTGCTTTTCTTTGATCAGGACAAATTGATTAAAACTTAGGGTCACGCATCTGAACCAAGGTGCTGTTTGCCTTGGCGAGGCTATCAGCGATTTTACCCATCACCGTTGGAATCAGGGTCTCAGCCATTTGTGCCGCCTGCAAACCCAGTTTTTCACCAAATGTAGGGCGTTTGCGGGTATTGATCACATAGACATCATGTTGTGACAAAAGACTGAGTAAATATTCATCCGAGGTCTGTAATTTATCCACCAGATTTAATTCACGTGCATCTTCACCATACCAGTGCTCACCTGTTGCAACCTTTTCAACGTTGAGTTGTGGGCGGTATTTTTCAATAAAGTGCTTAAACAGCACGTGGGTCTGCTGCAATTCCTCTTCAAACTTGGCCTTACCCTCAGCAGTATTTTCCCCAAACATGGTTACGGTGCGTTTATATTGACCAGCGGTGTACAGTTCAAAGTCCACATTATGCTGTTTCAATAAACGGTTAAAGTTCGGCACCTGTGCAACCACACCAATTGAACCCACCACTGCAAACGGTGCTGAAACAATTTCATTGGCAATACATGCCATCATGTAGCCGCCACTGGCAGCAACCTTATCAACACAAATCGTCACATGAAAACCCGCATCACGTAAACGAACCAATTGAGCCGCAGCCAAACCATAGCCATGCACCATTCCACCTGGGCTTTCCAGACGTACAATCACACGGTCATGTCCAGCTTTGGCGGTTGACAGAATTAGGGTAATCTCTTCACGCAGGGTATCGACCGCAGAGGCCTGAATATCACCCTTGAAATCTAAAACGAAGATTTTCTGGTCATTTTTCTTACGAACCTTGGCTTCTTTGGCAAGCTGCTGAACCAGTTGTAATAATTCCAAACGAGATGCTGTTGTTTGCGCAATTTTTTTTCTTTGTTCATTTACACGCGCATTTAAATGGCTAATACGAATTTCAGCAGGAAATTTAGGTAAATGGAATAACATAAAGTAAGTGCTCTTGAGTTCGTCTTTATGCCTCTAAGATGTGGTCTGTTCAATAAAAATTCAATAGCGTTTTTGCAAAATAGATTCATTTTCATCTGTCTCATAAAAAAAGAGCCCGTAGGCCCTTTGATATATGCGGCATGGTATCAACCAAAACGGCCTGTAATATAAGCTTCAGTCAATTGATGGTCAGGCTGAGTAAACACTTTCTCAGTCGAGTTGACTTCAATCAGGTCACCCAAATGGAAATAAGCGGTACGGTCAGACACACGCGCAGCCTGTTGCATGGAGTGAGTTACGATTGCAATGGTATATTGTTCAGAAAGTTCTGAAATCAACTCTTCAATTTTTGCGGTCGCAATCGGGTCCAGTGCTGAACATGGTTCATCCATTAAGATGACTTCTGGACTTACAGCAATGGTACGCGCGATACATAAACGTTGTTGCTGACCACCTGATAAACCAGTACCTGGTTGGCTGAGACGATCTTTGACTTCATCCCATAAACCCGCTTTACGTAGGCTGTTTTCAACAATTTCTTCTAAGTCATATTTATCACGTGCCAAGCCATGCAATTTCGGGCCATAGGAAACATTGTCAAAAATTGATTTTGGAAATGGGTTTGGCTTCTGGAACACCATCCCTACCTGTGCGCGCAGCAATACCACGTCAAGGTTAGGATCATAGATGTCCTGATTATCCAGTGTCACCTTACCAGTCACGCGACAACTGTCAATCGTGTCATTCATACGGTTTAAGGTACGCAGGAATGTTGATTTACCACAACCCGATGGACCAATGAACGCAATCACTTCATTCTGGTAAATATCCAGATCAATGCCTTTGATCGCTTCAGTTTCACCATAATAAACATGAACATCTTTGGTACTGATTTTCACTTCACTGGTTTTTGGCTTTTTACCTGAAGAAGCCGTTTCAAACTGAGAAACAAATGCAGTACTTGATTGCTGAACTTGCGCTTCAGATGAGGTAAATTCTGTTTGCTGTGGATTCACTGATTTATCCTTTTCTACGGCGTTCATAATATCAATCGTATTCATTGTACTCTCCTCAATTACCAACGCACTTCAAATTTCTTACGGAGCCAGATTGCCAGGCTGTTTAAACCAATCATGAGGGCAAGCAACACAATAATCGCTGCCGCGGTACGTCCCTCAAAGAAATTACGCAGCTCATTGCCCTGCCATAAATATACCTGTACTGGCAATGCAGTTGCCTGATCCAATGGTGTAGTCGGAATGCTGGCAACGAAAGCACTCATACCAATCAACAATAATGGTGCGGTCTCACCCAACGCATGTGCAATCCCAATAATTGCGCCAGTCATAATCCCTGGCAATGCAAGTGGCAATACATGATGAAAAACGGTTTGAACTTTTGATGCACCCAGACCCAGAGCAGCCTGACGAATCGATGGTGGCACCGCTTTTAATGAGGCGCGCGTGGTAATAATCACGGTAGGCAAGGTCATAAGACTCAGTACCAAACCACCCACCAGCGGCGCAGATAAAGGCAACTGCATCCAGCTAATAAATATTGCCGCACCGAGTAGACCGAACACAATCGATGGAACTGCTGCCAGGTTGTTGATGTTCACTTCAATGATGTCGGTCATCATGTTCTTTGGCGCGAACTCTTCAAGATAGATTGCACTCGCCACTCCAATTGGAATCGAGATGATGATGACAATCAGCATCATGAACAATGAACCCATGAATGCCCCAGCCAAACCACTGGTCGCAGGTGAACTGCGTGAATCTGGGCTAAAGAACAGATTGGTATTGAACGTATTGGCAATAATCCCCTCTGCCTTTAACTTATCTGCAAGCTGACGCACTTCTGGATCAAGCTGTTGCTGGTCATCAGGCAGGTTACGGTCAATATTTCCAGCCAGCCAGACATCCACATTGGCATCGGCCAGGAACTTAATCTCCTGCTTGCTTCCAATCAGGGCTGGATTTGCCAACACCATGTCACGCAAACGGTATGCTTCAGAACTGGTGTACAAGCCACTTAAATAATCACGCTGATCTTCAAGCGATTTATCTTTGGACACGATGCCATTCACGATCAGGGCATCCCAGTCCACCATACCCATTTCAGTTTGCCAGGCCACCATACGCTCTTCAAAGTGCGCGGGGGTTTCACCTGCCGTCTGCTTTGGTTTTGCGCCAACATTAATAATGGCTGGGTCAAAATAAACTGGAACCGTCATGCTGCTTTGCCAGAAAGATGGCAGACCTTTTGCCAGAATACTACCAAACAGCAAGGCAACAAATGCAAGGCCAATCACCACTGCCGAGAAGCCAGCAAAACGGAACGCCTTTTCTTTGCGGTGGCGCTTTGCCAAAGAACTTTGGATTTTTCTTTTGCGCTGTTCACGTTGTTCAGCAGCCACTTGTGGATCAAATACGTTCTGATCCAGAGGAGATGTATTTGATGAACTCATTCGTATTGCTCACGATATTTGCGCACGATGTACAGTGCAATAATGTTTAAACCCAAAGTGATCACAAACAAGGTTAAACCCAGCGCAAATGCCACCAATGCCTGTGGACTGGCAAAATCAGTATCACTGGTTAACTGTTTCACAATGGTCACAGTCACGGTTGAAACCGCTTCAAATGGATTGGCATGCAGCAACGGACTGTTCCCTGCGGCCAGCACCACGATCATGGTTTCACCAACCGCACGGGAAACTGCAAGCAGGAACGCACCTGTAATCCCTGGCAATGCGGCTGGCAACACCACCTGACGAATGGTTTCCGACTTGGTCGCACCCAACCCCAAAGAACCGTCACGCAAGGCACGCGGAACCTGGGTAATGATGTCATCTGAAAGTGATGAAACGAATGGGATGATCATAATCCCCATCACAAAACCTGCCGTTAAGGCACTGGTCGCATTGATGTCAATTCCCACACTTTCACCGACCATCTTGAAAAATGGTCCAATGATCATCAGGGCAAACACACCATAAACAATGGTTGGAATACCCGCCAATACTTCGATGATTGGCTTGGCCCAAGAGCGTAGGCGTTGTGATGCATACTCAGCCAAATAAATTGCAATCAGCAAACCAATCGGTACAGCAACCAGCAAGGCAATACCACTCACCATTAAGGTGCCCCAAAGCAGCGGTAAAATACCGTAGCTCCCCTCTGCATTTCCTGTGGTAGTAAAACCTGGGTTCCACTCTGTTCCGAAAAAGAAATCCACTGGACTCACAAAATGGAAAAAGTGCAAAGCTTCTTTCAGCATTGAGAGCACAATACCAATTGTGGTCAGAATCGCGACACCTGAACACAGGATCAAGCCAACATTAATTGCTTTCTCAACGGTATTACGGGCACGGTATTGCTGAGTCACATGACGTTTTGCCCATACCAGACCTGCCAACGCCGTACTGATCACAACCGCCAGTTTTGCAAAGGAACCAATAGTCTGGAATTTTGCAAGCTGTTGTGCTGCTGCAACTTCATAAGCTGCTGGTTGATCGGTTACCCCAAAACCCGATGCAATTGCCTGCACACGGTCAATCAGCACATCACGCCCTGCCGCATCCATCGTTGCGCTAACAGAGGCTGGAATATTATTAAAGATAATATGCTGCAGCACACTTGGCTCAACCAAGTTCCAAATGATCAAAATTAAAAAAGCAGGAACACCACACCACAAAGCCACCAACGCCCCATAATATACTGGACGAGAATGGAGTGTTGCAGAGTTACTTCCCTTACCTGCCAGATTACGGCTTTTGCTCAGCCCAATTTGATATGCGATTGCCACAAGGGCCAATAACACACCGATAAGTAGCAGATTCATGTAATCTCCACTGTTTTCTCAATTTTCATGATTTGAAAAAACCTAGCTAGATAAAAAGGCTGATGATCCCAAGTCTCACCAGCCTCCCTTTTAACAATATTACTTCACTGATTTACCAGCTTTAAAATCAGCCAGAATTTTCGCACGCTCTTTGTCGCTTAAAGGAATCAGGCCAGCTTTTTCCAGTTTAGAACCTTTACCAGAAATTTTCTTGTTAAGGAAAAACTCTGGATACTGAGCTAAACCTTTGATTGATTTTAAGTGCTCGCCTTTCACGTAGAAGAACAATGGACGAGAAACAAGGTAGCTACCATCCAGCACGGTTTTCTCTGATGGTGTTACACCATTTACAGTGGCTACACGCAACTTGTCACGGTTTGAGTCATAAAAGCCCAGACCAAACACACCAACAGCATTTGGAGAGGTTTTTAGGCGAGCCAATGTTTCAGTATAATCACCCGCAACCTCAATCACACGACCATCTTTACGGAAGCTTGAACATGCTTTCTTCTGTTGGTCTTTATCAAGCTTCTTGAAATAATCAAATGATTCACAACCAAGATCAATCATTTTTTCCTGGAACACTTCACGTGTACCGTGGTTAGATGCAGGAATCACCAAAGTGATTGCCTCTTTCGGTAATGATGGGTCAATCTGGTTCCATGTTGTATATGGGTTTGGAACCAATTTACCATTTGATGGAAGTTGTGCCGCAAGTGCAGTAAACACGTGTACAGGCTTTAATTTATACGCCGCTTTTTTTACGTTTGACGCGAAAACAATCCCGTCATAGCCAACCTTGATTTCCTGCACCTGGTTTACGCCAGCTTTCTTACACGCATCAAGTTCAGTATCCTTGATTTTACGTGAAGCATTGGCGATGTCGATGGTGTTGTCACCCACACCTTGACAGAATTGTTTCAAGCCACCGCCTGTACCGCCTGAACCGACAACAGGTGCCTTGAATTGTGGGAAAGTATTACCAAACTCTTCTGCAACGATACTTGCATAAGGCAACACAGTGGATGAGCCAGCAATTTGAATCGTATCACGAGCTGCATTTGCAGTCGTTACTACGGTTGCCCCAGATACAGCTAATGCAATTGCGATGTGACGTGGATTTAAGCGCATTCGATTTACTCTCATTGATGCAATTTGATTTACAACGCTATGAATCAAGTGTTGTACTTTGGTTAATTGCATTTTGAGCAGATAATATGACAATTAGGTGACAACTTTATGACGCTTTTATGATGTTAATAACTGTAAGATAGACAAGAGCATTATTGACTATTTTTTTAACCCATTATCTACAGTTTTATAATCACCTTGTTTCTAATGATTTATAGCAAAATGATTAAAAACAACTCATTACAGATCGAATATAAAAAAGACCGCCTAAGCGATCTTCTTTTCTACATAACACCCGATTAATCAATCGGCGGCGTATAGGTACCATCTGCAATCGAATCCTTAATACGATCGGCTTCTGCAAGCACAAGTGCAAGCAAATTCTGAACGTTTTCGAGCGTTGCAACTGGACTTAAGGTGGTCATCTTCAAAGACTGAACATTGCCTACTTTGGTTACACCAATATTCGCTTCGCCACGTGCAAACAATTCATCTGCCACGTTTTGGTTCAAGCTATCGATAAATTCAGCAGGATAAGCTTCTGGTACCACACGGAACAACACGAAGCGAATTGTGGTTCAACCAGCAATTCAAGACCCGCTGTTGCTTTAATATAGTCAGCAACTTCACGTGTAAGTTTCACACCATGATCAATCATTGAACCATAAAGCTCTTCGCCTAATGCTTCAACTGTCATCCATAATTTCAATGCATCAAAACGACGTGTCGTTTGTAATGATTTAGATACAAGGTTAGGTACACCATGTTCTTCATCATAAGCAGAGTTTAAATATTCTGCTTCATAATGCATAAAGCGATAGTTTGCTTCGTCTTTCAACAAGAAAGCGCCACAGCTAATGCTTTGGAAATAATGCTTATGGAAATCAAGTGTGATTGAGTCGGATAATTCAATACCATCTAACATTGCACGATGGTCATTGGAAAGAATCAGTGCACCACCCCAAGCTGCATCAATATGCATCCATGAACCATATTTGGTGGTAATTTCACGGATTTTCTTGAGTGGATCAATTGCGCCTGCATCGGTCGTACCTGCTGTCGCTACCACACATGCTACGATTTTGCCTTCAGCCTGAAGATGTGCCATAGTTTTTTCTAGCGCATCCACATCCATCTGTGCATTTTCATTCACAGGAACAGTGACAACAGACTGGAAGCCCATACCCATCATTGCCATGTTCTTTTGCACAGAGAAATGTGCATTTTCAGAACAGATGACTTTGACGTTTTTCATTGCTTCTGCTGGAATACCATCACGCTGAACCGACCACGGCTTGCCGTTTTCGTCTTGCCAGTTTTTCGAGATGCACCAGTCACGCGCCAGTAACACACCCATCAGGTTTGATTGTGTTCCACCTGAAGTGAATACACCTGCTTGACCTGCGCCATAGCCCACTTTTTGGCGTAGCCAATCAATAAGCTGAACTTCCATCAATGAACCCGCTGGGCTTTGATCCCATGAATCCATAGATTGGTTCGTTGCATTGATTAACACTTCCGCAATTTGGCTCATCACCATCGTTGGGCAATGCAAATGTGCAAGTGAGTGTGGATGATGTACTTTTAAACTTTTGTTGAGGAAAAGCTCAACCATACGTTGTAATGATTGTTGTACACCTAAACCTTCTTTTGATGGATTAAAAGAAATTGCTGCACGCAAATCTTTAATACTTCCACCTGTGTACATTTTATCATTTTGCAACCATGCTGAAACGGCTTTAACCGCTTCGCCCATTGCTGACTGATAGTCAGCAATGGATTGTGCATCATTGCAGAGTAACGCTTTACGATGTTCTGCAAAATCAACCATGGATTAGCCTCGTACTGCTTTTAAAGCTTCTGCAATCGCTTTTTTGAAGCGTGCAACTACTTCAACACATTCGTCTTGATTGATGATAAGTGGGCAAAGTAAACGAATTACAGTACCGTTACGACCACCTTTCTCAAGTAAAAGTTTATTGTTGAAACAAGCTGTTTGAATTGCCGCAGCTAATTGTGCATCAGCAGGAAGTGAACCCATATGATCAGCTGGTTTGCGCTCATCAACGATTTCAACACCGATCATCAAACCACGACCACGGACATTACCGATACATGGGAATTCTTGAGCTAACTTTTTGAATTCAGCTTGTAAGAAATCACCACGCTCTTGCGCATTTTGAGCTAGGTTTTGTTCAGAAATAGTTTTTAGAACCATTAAACCTGTACCCATTGCCAACTGGTTGCCACGGAAAGTACCCGTGTGACCTGCTGGCTGCCAAGCATCAAACTTACGCTTAATACCAAGCACGGCTAATGGTAAACCACCACCTACAGCTTTTGACATCACCACAACATCAGGCTCGATACCTGCATGTTCAAAGGCAAACATTTTACCTGAACGTGCAAAACCAGCTTGAACTTCGTCCAAAATTAAAACGATGTTGTGCTTTTCAGTCACTTCACGAATTTTTTGTAACCACTTAACAGGTGCAGTTACGACACCGCCTTCACCTTGAATTGCTTCAAGAATCACAGCAGCAGGTTTCGTTACACCACTTTCAACGTCTTCGATGAAATTTTCAAAGAAGTAAGTCAAAGCATCAACACCCGCTTCACCACCTAAACCAAGTGGGCAACGATATTCATGTGGATATGGCATAAACTGAACGCCAGGCATAAGACCATTCACGGCATTTTTAGCACTCAAGTTACCTGTCATCGACAGTGAACCATGAGTCATACCGTGGTATCCACCTGAAAAACTGATCACAGAACTACGACCAGTATATGTTTTAGCAAGTTTAATCGCCGCTTCTGTAGCATCTGCACCAGATGGTCCACAGAACTGTAAGCAATATTCTTCTTTACCGCCTGGCAAGTAAGCCAAAAGTGCTTCAGTAAAAGCATCTTTTAAAGGAGTCGTTAAGTCTAAAGTATGCAAAGGCAAGCCACTTGCCAATGTATCTTGAATACTTTGAATCACCGCAGGATGATTATGACCTAAAGCCAATGTTCCTGCCCCAGCTAAACAGTCGAGGTATTGAGTACCCTCAACATCTGTAACCCAGCAGCCCTGTGCTTTCGCTATCGCTAACGGTAATTTACGTGGATAACTACGAACATTTGATTCCATCTGACTTTGGCGAGTCAAATAATATTCGTTGGATGCATTAGCGGCAGGGTTTACGGAAGTAACGCTCATATCGAATTACCATCTCTGATATGGGTAAAAGAAATAAGTCTGGTGACTTGCGGTCGTTTGACTCGGTGCTTTTTAGAATCTAGTGCAGACAAAATGTTTTATATCTTTCAACTAGGTGCGAGATGATACCTAATTTTGAAATAAAATAAACTCTTTTTATGCCTGACATTCATCTAATATTATTGAAAAAATGTTTCATTCCAATAACTATGATGAATTATCATCATACTATGTGACAAGCGAAAGAAAGTAAGCTTTTTTTAACAGCCTTAATTTTTTTAGATAAATGGTCAAATATATAAAGCTAATTATTTAATTTTAAATATTTTTTAATTAATTTTTCTGTTGCAAAACACTGTTAATATATTACAAAGACACCACAAAATATGCAAAAGTTCCCCATCAGTTGTTTCTAATATCAGACTTGTAAAAATAAATGTTTAATACCAAATTTTAAGGAATTTTTTATGCGTACTTTAGCACTTGCAACATTAATGATCGGAGCTGCACTTAGCCCAAGCCTTTTTGCTCATGAGACTGAAAACTTGAACTATAATATTGTGAATATCCAAGCAGATGCAGCACGCCAAGTTGCCAATGATGAAATGCGTGCTGTGCTTTATATTGAAAGAAGCAATAAGCAACCCGCAGAGCTTTCGAATCAAATCAATCAACTGATGAATCAGGCACAGGCGATTTCGCGTAAATATTCACAGGTCAAGGTCGAAACTGGTGCGCAAAGTACCTACCCTGTTTATGACAATGACAGCAGCAAGTTAAAGGAATGGCGTGCCCGTGCTGAAATTCAGCTTGAAAGTAAGGACTTTAAGGCGGCAAGCCAGTTGATTAGCGAGTTGCAGCAAAGCTTCCAGACCCAATCCATCAATTTCACCGTATCGGATGAACAGCGCAAGAAAGTTGAAAATGAGTTGATGATTGAGGCATCTAGAAACTTCCAGCAACGTGCACAGGCGATTACTCAGGCATGGAATAAAACCCAATATAATCTGGTCAGTTTAAACCTAAATACCAGTAACTATTTTCCGCAACCGATGATGCGTGGTGGCATGGCAAAATTTGCGATGGCAGAAGCTGCACCTGCACAGGACATGGCGGCGGGTGAATCAAAAATCACGGTTAGCGCCAATGGGTCGATTCAATTCAAATAATTTGAATGGGCATAAATACAACAAAAGGCATGTAATATGCCTTTTCTTCCTCTATCTCAGCTAAATTTTGTAAAGAATCCCATGCAGCTTTAGCCAACAATTCTCGATAAATTTCCGGATTAGTATCAACCTTTTCAAACAACCAAGCACGGCAATATTAGTTTTCTGTTGCACCAATCACTAAAGACATCATTAACTCTGCAGGAGCTGATTTCAATAAAGATGCTTCAGGAATGCCTAGCAATGTAGTTGCATAGCACGTTTTATTTCGGAGCTTATTCTTTTCAATTAGAACCGAACGGTGTTCACCTTTCATCACACTGTAATGTGCAAGTAATAAAAATTTAGCGAACTCTGGCTGATCAGCAACCCAATCAACATAACTATAAATCAAGCTATAGATCAGTTCTTTTAAAGATTGCGTCTGCTCTAAGTATTGATCTCTTAATCTTGATTGATCATCTAAAGCTACCAAACACTAAAGCGGCAATTACACCCTCTTTATTTTTGAAATGATGATAGATCCCTCCTACACTGCTGTCTGAACGTTCTCTAATCATCTGAATGCTAGTGGCATCTAATCCAAACTCTAAAAAACACGATAACGCATCAAATAATATTTGACGCTTTAACAAGATCTTCGTTGAGGATACAACCTTTCTAATAATTGTTGAGCCGTTTGCATATTCAATTTTAGGTTCACCGATTGTCGGAACTATTGTGAATGACTTGACCACAACTTGTAAACAGAATTATATTCTGTAAAAGAATTAAATTCTGTTTTCATCAGGGTAATTTAACATGGCTTCAACTCTAGAATTGTCGGAACAAAGCTTCTGCTTTACCCGCAGGCAAATGGACATTTACACGCATGCTTTGCCTAAAAGCACCATATTTCAGTAATATTTCTCCGCTATTTTGAAGAACTAAAAGCCGAATTCGTGCAAAATTTCGATTAAGAAAAAACGTTCAGTGCTCAACCATATAGGGACTGTACACGCGATCGCGATGTGTAATATGGCTGAACTTGCTGGAGGAACAATGACAGAAGTTACCGTTCCTGCAACACATCGTTGGATTCCTAAAGGAATGACTGTTGAATATTTGAAAAAAGCAGAAACTGATTTGATCGCAATTGCCTCACCTGTTTGACAAAATTATGATTGGGATAAAGCAATTGAATATCTTGTCAATGTCGATGTTTTCGACAAAGCCAATGAAAAAGTTTTCCACGCAAAAATTACAATGTGGATTTCTAAAAAGAAATAAAAAAAGCCCCCGATATAAAAACATATCGGGGCTTTTTTTGAATCAGAGATTACTTTTTAAAAGGTAATGCATATTTGAAGATACGTCCGACAACTTCACCGAATTGCTTTACAAAGCTTGCGTTGTTGTAATTCAAACCATATTTTACAAACCGCTTCAACTTTTGGTGCGATTTCACGGTAACGGCGTGCTGGAATATCAGGAAATAAGTGGTGCTCAATTTGATGACTCAAATGACCCGTCAAAATATGAAAAGCCTCCGATCCTGTTAAATTCGAAGAACCGCGAATTTGTCGCATATACCAATGACTACGGCACCATTTTTGTAGAGCTGCTTTAGGGAAAACTTCAGCATCTTTAGTAAAATGTCCGCAGAAAATAATACTAAATGTCCAGATATTACGAAGACCATTAGCAACAAGATTACCCAATGAAAACAGAATCGCCGATGGACCAGCAATCAATGGAAAAAACACATAATCTTTAAACAGTTGCTTCGCGATTTTCTTTTGCACAGGTTTCCATTCCTGCTTAAACTCGTCCATGGTCTTACGCTTGTAGACAACTTTGCCGAGTTCAAGATTTTGAATCGCAACTCCCCACTGGAATAATAAGCTGAATGGCACAATATAAATCAGTTGGATTAAAGTAAATTTGTTCCAACGTTGTTCTGGAAATAAGCGAAATACGCCATAACCGACATCATCATCCATGCCTTTCACATTGGTATAGGTATGATTGCTTATAGTTATGGGTTTGTCGCCAGTTATCGAGGTGCCCACTGTATCCCACTCATGGGTTTGACCGTTAAATTTTGGATCATTCATCCAGTCATATTGTCCATGCATCACATTATGACCCAATTCCATATTTTCCATGATTTTGGCATAGCCTAATAAACCAGTACCTAATAGCCAAGCTGGTGGAAACCATCCAGCAAGAAGTAATCGCGACCTAAGAAACTACTATATCGAATAGACGCATAAACTCGACGAATATACTTCGCGTCTTTCTCGCCTAAATCATTTAGTACTTCTTGTTTGATTTGGTCTAATTCACGGGCAAAAGCATCTAACTCAGCAGCAGTTAAATCACGGTTTTTTGGATTTTAAAATATTGAACTTTAACAGGCATGTTCATAATCTTTATCTCTCTTATAGATCAATCACAAGATCTGATTGAGCTGAATTCACACAAATTTTTAATAACTGAGTCAGTTCTGATTTGCAGCACCATTCAGCAAGTTCTTTGTCGCACCTTGGGCTTTAGTACAAACACATTTGTTGCAAATTCCCATACGATAACCATATTGATTTGGCTTGATACCTTGCTGTTCTAAGCTCGATAAATGGACTGACCTTTAGGAATGGCGACTGTTTTATTGGACTTAGTCAACGTGACGTGTGAAGCCAATATCTGTTTGCTCAGCACTAAATTGACTTAAGCTAAAAGCCTCAGTCTGTACGACGGCAGCCTCAGCAAATAAAGATTCTGCTGTTGAAGCAAATCCAGAGGGACCACATGCGTAAACGGTAATTTCATTTAACGCACCCAAAGTTTCGACATGATTTGGTTTAGGCGTTGATCTTGTTCTTGGGTATAGAAAATCTGATAACTGAAATTTGGAAAGTTTTCTACGATCTCTTTTAAATAATCTGTGTAGCTGCAGCGTCCTGATGAGTTTTGACCCAGTACATAAGTTGTACAGAAGTTTTGTTCAATTGCTTGGTCTGACTCAAACTTTCGATCAAACTCAACATCGGTGTAATACCACTGCCCGCAGCAAGTAAAAGTAATTTTGGGGTCTGAATACTCTGTTGCATATCACCATATGGTTGCCCCAAACGAAGGATATCTCCAACTTGGCTTTTTCGACCAACCATGAACTGACCAGACCTTGATCAACTTTTTTCACCGTTAGGCAGAGATGGTCTGCATCGACCTGCATCAGGCTATAGGTTCTTTCGTAATGACGACCTGCAATTTCCACCGTCACAGGATGATGCTGACCTGCAGCACCACGTTGCACATGGCGGTTACATTGCAATATCAGGCTCACCATATCCTTTGCCACAATTTGTTTTTTTACGACTTTGGCAAGTGGTTGATTCATCGACCATAAGGGGTTGATTTTCTGTAACCAAAAATTGGCATCATGACTGTTCATGACGCTTTGAGCCATTGAGTTAAACAGGGAAGCCCTCTTTTCGATTGCTTGCATGCGCAGTTACTCTAATTGTTTTCTTAATTATTATACAAGTGTATATTTATTTGTATATACACTTGTATATTTATTCAAAAAGAATTGTAAACAGGATTTTTTACAAAATGTTTACCATAAAATGAAAGGTGCGCAGTCAAGGGCAGTGTCTTGCAGACATGCAGCTTTCCCTGTTTCCCACAGTGGAAAGCAGCCCCGATTGATTTACATTTCACAAGCCCATCGACAATCGCTATAATCCCAAGCAGCTTATTTATATTTTGAAAATGATGGTTCATTCTTCTGTTTTACCACCCAGTCCCAAACCAGCAACAGATGAACAGGATCTTATTGCCATAAAATCTCCTGTACGTTCGGTTGGCCGAAAAGCCACCATTACCAAAGAAGAGTTATTTCAAGCCACTCTGAACCTAATTGGCCCACAAAAGAGCATCTCTTCCCTGAGTTTAAGGGAAATCGCGCGTGAGGCGGGCATTGCACCCAATAGTTTTTATCGTCATTTTAGGGACATTGATGAACTCGCAATCGCCCTGATTGATCGTGCAGGCTTGGTACTGCGTAAAATCATTCGTGAAGCACGCCTACAGGCGGTATTGCAACATAGTATTATCCGCAGTTCAGTCGAAGTTTTTATTCAGCTTCTGGATGCGGATGAAGGTTATTTGGGCTTATTGTTACGTGAAAGCTATACGGGTTCAACTTCCTATAAAGAGGCTGTAGACCGCCAGCTTTCATTCTTCCAGCAAGAGTTGCACGAAGACCTGATTCGTCTGGAACAGATCAACAATAACAGTCACATGCCCCATGCGGATATTGCCGCTAAAGCCATCACCCAACTGGTGTTTAACATGGGTGCGAAAGTGATTGACCTGTCTGCTGAACAACGGATTGAAGTCGCAGAACAAACCATGCTCATGATCCGTATGATCCTGACAGGTGCCCGCCATTTAACAGAAGAACCGCTCTAGTTTTATGTTTCCGTGTGGTGCAGCCCTTATTTGTACCACACTTAATCAACCCACTTACATTTCTTCCCACATTCCCTTCTTTGTATTTCGCACAGTATTCAAACTGATACAAAAGCAGTCAAAATCTAAACATTCAGGCGTATTCAACGGCGTAAAATAGTTATCGAAATAAATGATTTTGATCCATTTTCATGCTTATTAAAATTGAAATGAGGTAACTATGAGTTCTTCAGCAGCGAAAGCTTTAAAAGTTTATACACGTAATAATTTAGATGACTCCATTAAAGAAGCAACGGTCAAAATATTAAATCAAATACTTGCAGATCTTATTGATTTGTCCTTGCTCACCAAGCAGGCCCACTGGAATATGCGTGGTAGCAACTTTATTGCCGTGCATGAAATGCTGGATATGTTCCGTACTTCGTTGATTACCCATCTGGACAATGTGGCTGAACGTGCGGTACAAATTGGTGGTACCGCATTGGGAACGACCCAGACCGTAGCGCAAACATCGCATTTAAAACCGTATCCTGTGGAAATTCATGCGGTACAGGATCATTTAAAAGAACTTGCCGATCGGTATGGCGTGGTGGCAAACCATTTACGTGACACGATTGATGAGATTCAGGACCCGATTTCTGAAGACATTATCCATGCTGCCCTGGAAGACCTGGATCAATATTTATGGTTCCTTGAAGCCAATATCGAACAAAAGTAATTTCTGTTCAGCAATAGAAAAACGAGGGTCAAATGATCCTCGTTTTTTTATTGCATGGTGATGATTTAAGGTTTGACCACCACCAACACCTGAATCGCTTCTGGGGTAACAGAAAGTCCATCAAGTAGTCCTAAACCTTCTTTTTGGAATTTCTGTAAACGCTCAATTTCATCTTGGCGAATACTTGGATTGAATTGCTTCAGATAAGTTAAACGGTCAATTTCATATTGCCATTTACTACTGTAGTGCTCTTTCGCTTGTTGCATCAATTCAGGCAAAGAGGTTTTGGCAATATCTAAAGCTTGTGCGTAACGCTCTTCAATTACATTGCGGCGTGCTTTCACCACCTGACGACAGCTATTGCCATCCAGATGATGCAAATATGGACGTAAAATGCCTGGATCAATCTTGGCAGACAAGTCCTTGACCAGTTTCGCTCAATGTAACACACGAATCAACTGTTTTGGCAGGCTTGATGGCAGGTTCAAGGCTTTTGGTGCAACCACATCCACCTTAAACCACACACTTCCAGTAACAGCGAACCTTGCTTCAATGCATTTGATTTCAGCAAAAACCACATTGGTACTGCCAAATGACTGTGTACGGATCATTTCCATCCACTTTCAATAAATGGATGTTCCAGTGTCAGATATTGTGCATCTTCACGGATTTGCGCCTGATCACGGTAGAAAGTCGCTGTCATACCCTCTTCGTCCAAGGTAATGCCTTGAACTTGCATTTGATCCGTTGGTTTGATGATCACCGTACCATTGCTTTGCTCATCAAAGTCAATATTGGTCGATGACATGAAACGCTTCACAAACATTGGCAAAGGTGCGTGTTGTCATCATAATCCTCAAGCGCCTGTACAATGCCCTGCGCCACCACTAGACGACAAGAATTGTACTCAAGCAAACGGTCACGACCTGCCTGTAGTTCTGCTTCCAGAGCCTGACGCTGCACATTGACTTCTTCAAACAGAGTCTTCAAGGTTTGCCCTTGATCTGCCAATAAGCAGTCTTTCAGTTCAACGATAAAGTTCTCTTGTAGCGTTTGAGCAGTTGAAGGTATTGCTGAAAATATTCAGTGCTTCATTATACCAGCGGAACATACGCTCCTGCGCTGTACCGATCAAATATGGCACGTGAATTTGAATGCGGTTTTCCTGGCCAATACGGTCCAGACGGCCAATACGTTGTTCCAGCACATCAGGGTTGGCAGGCAAATCAAATAAAATTAAATCACTAGCAAACTGGAAGTTACGCCTTCTGAACCAATTTCAGAGCACAGTAAAATCTGAGCACCATAACTATCTTCAACAAAATATGCGGCAGCTTGGTCACGCTCTAATAAGCTCATGCCTTCATGGAACATTGCTGTACGAATGCCCGCATGTAAACGTAGGGACATTTTCAAGTGCTTCAACTACTGGTCCACTACGTGCAATCAACAAGACTTTTTTATGTTTTAAATCTTTGCGTAGAACTTCCATCAACCATGGCACACGAGGATCATTTTCCATCCAAGCACCATCGAGTTGACCTTCTTCTGGCCACATTTGCTCTCGCATTTTGCCATCAAATGACCAGTCTTCTGGTGCTGGTAAAGGCGCTGGCTGGCAATCACGACCTGGGAAACCTTGAATCGCTTCACGTGTGTTACGGAATAAAATACGACCTGTACCGTGACGGTCTAACAACTCGTGAATCGCACGCATACGCTGTTCAGGCTGATCATCAATACGATGACCCAATAAGCCATCCAGAGCAGCAAGATGTTCTTCAGTCAATGCTTCATCTGACATTAAGACTTCAGCAACTTTAGCTGTTTGCTGATATTGTTCTTCTTCGTCAAGGAAACGATCTAAACTACTAAAACGTTGCGGATCAAGTAAACGTAAACGTGCAAAATGACTTTCAACACCGAGTTGTTCAGGCGTTGCCGTAAGAAGTAAGACACCCGCTGTTTGTTCAGCCAACTCTTCGACAAGATCATAACGATCATTACCGCCTTCTTCTTCACTCCACATTAAATGGTGTGCTTCATCGACTACCAGTAAATCAAAACCTGCCTCCACAGCTTGCTCACGCAAATCATCATGGTCAACCATTAAATCAACACTGGCAATAATGCATTGCTCAGTCAGGAATGGGTTGAGATCAGGATCATGTTCTTTGATCGAAGCGGTACGTGTTAAATCAAACAGGGAGAATTGCAAATTGAAACGACGACGCATTTCAATCATCCACTGATACTGTAATGAATCAGGCACTAAAATCAGGATACGCTCTGAACGTCCTGTTTTCAGTTGTTGATGGATAATCAAACCCGCTTCAATGGTTTTACCCAAACCGACTTCATCTGCTAACAATACGCGTGGTGCAAAACGTTTACCCACTTCGTGTGCGATATAAAGCTGGTGAGGAATCAACCCAACACGCGCACCTAAAAAACCACGTAAAGGACTGCTATGCATTTGCGCGTGCAATAACATCGCTTCAATACGCAGGTCATACCATTCTTTATAATCAATTTGGCTCGCTAACAAACGTTCTAAAGGTTTTGATAGCTGAATTTGTGCACCGATACGGGTTTCGTTCAACGACTTACGTTCTTGCTCGCCATTTTCTAAAGTACGAACAACGTCGTAACGGAGCACGCCATGACGATCTTCGATTGCTTCAACAATCCATTTTGTGCCTTCTTGATCTTGCACTTCATCATTTACATTGAAAATGATACGAGATAAGAGTGCATTGTTACGTGCATAGACACGTGTTTCATCACTTTTGAAGGAATAAATGCT
Source organism: Acinetobacter sp. (assembly GCA_046347365.1). Taxonomy (GTDB): domain Bacteria; phylum Pseudomonadota; class Gammaproteobacteria; order Pseudomonadales; family Moraxellaceae; genus Acinetobacter. The sequence goes on from JAXMGF010000019.1 coordinate 32,499, forward strand.
GATAGACGTTCAATACATAATAGAACGCCTAAACCGAGTTCAGTTTCTGTATCTGATAACCAACGTTGATAATAACGGCAGCTGCAATTTATTCCGCAGCACTTTTTCATGTTAGCCCACTATTGTATGCCTTAAACTGATGAAAGTTTAAGCTACTTTATGTTGAATTTAAATTTAATTATTATGGTGAAAATGAATCACCAAATAAGCTCAATATTTTGACATAAAGCTGACTGAAATATCGCGCACCACATCTAAGTTTGATAAAAAAAATACGATACGGGACAATCAAAACTGAGCTGTGTCCCTGTCTTCGGGTGAGTAAAACTTAACTGCGTTGCATGTAAACACAAACGGTCATAAAGCTGCTGCTGTTCAGGAGTTGCATATAAGGTATCTCCTAGTATTGGATGACCTAGATATTGCATATGCACACGAAGTTGGTGTGAACGGCCTGTAATCGGAATCAATTTAACTCGGGTTACTGCTTGTCCTTGAATTTCGAAATGCTCAATGGCTTGCCATTCGGTTAATGCAGGTTTGTGATGTGCTGCATCAGCGATATGTAATGGCGGACGACTTGGATCATAAATCACAGGAATATCAACTGTGCCCTGACCCTCTAAATGACCAGCAACCAAAGCTTGATAAATTTTTGAGGTTTGACGGTCTTGGAATTGACGTGAAATATTGCTCTGTCCAAATTTGGATAAACCAAACACCAAAATGCCTGAGGTATCTCGATCTAAACGATGAATGAGTAAAGTTTTCGGTTCTAATTTTAATAAACGATTGATCAGACAGTCTTGTAAATCGGGTGTTTTCCCTGGCACTGTCAGAAGCCCAGCAGGTTTATGGATCACCATAAAATCTTCATCACGATGAATCAAATGTTCACTTAGAAAATCACTCAAGGTAGCCTTCCAACGACTCGATGAAAACAAGCGGGCAATCATAAAAAGCTTAGACTAGAAATACAATGAAAAAATCGATTTAATTCTAATTTTTTATTCCATATCTAAAAAAACACCACAACAATAGTCATGGTGTTTCCTGATATCTGAAATTAAGCAGAAGCTTTCATTTCAGCAAATGTTTCTTTTGCAGCTTGAATCGTTTCTGCAATATCTTGATCAGAGTGTACTGAAGAAATAAAACCTGCTTCAAATGCTGAAGGTGCAAGGTAAACACCACGTTTAAGCATACCATGGAAGAATTTCTTAAATGCACCCACATCACAGGCCAACATCGAATCAAAGCTGGTAATGTCCTCTTGATCGGTGAAATAAAGGCCGAACATACCACCCACCTGCTGGGTTTTAAATGGAATG